>NZ_JBMJCT010000009.1:0-189660 GCF_049222185.1 Streptomyces sp. LaBMicrA B280
TAGTGTTTCGGTGGTTATAGCGTTAGGGAAACGCCCGGTTACATTCCGAACCCGGAAGCTAAGCCTTTCAGCGCCGATGGTACTGCAGGGGGGACCCTGTGGGAGAGTAGGACGCCGCCGAACTCCTTTTACAGCTCCGGCTCTTGGGCATCAGCCCGAGAGCCGGAGCTTTTTTGCGTTGGGGTAAAGTCAGGGAGCATCGTTGGCTCGTTTTCGCACAGGAGGCCCCCGGGTGGAGGTCCAGGAGACCCGTGTCCAGACAGACCGGGTCCTCACCATCCCCAACATCCTCAGCATGGCGCGCCTCGTCGGCGTGCCCGTGTTCCTGTGGTTGATCCTCAGGCCGGAGTTCGGGGGTCCCAAGAGCGACGGCTGGGCCCTGCTCGTGCTGGCCTTCAGCGGAGTCAGCGACTACCTGGACGGAAAGCTCGCCCGGCGCTGGAACCAGATCAGCAGCCTGGGCCGGCTCCTCGACCCGGCCGCCGACCGGCTCTACGTGCTCTCCACGCTGCTCGGCCTCACCTGGCGGGAGATCCTCCCGGTCTGGCTGACCGCCCTGCTGCTCGCCCGGGAGCTGATGCTCCTGGTGATGGTGGGCATCCTCCGCCGGCACGGCTACCCGCCGCCCCAGGTCAACTTCCTCGGGAAGGCGGCCACGTTCAACCTCATGTACGCCTTCCCGCTCCTGCTCCTCAGTGACGGCAGTGGTTGGATCGCGTCACTGGCCGCAGTTTTCGGATGGGCGTTCGCCGGATGGGGTACAACGCTCTATTGGTGGGCAGGAGTGCTCTACGTGGTACAGGTCCGCCGATTGGTCCGCGCGGACGCCATGGCCGATTGAGCTCGGCGATTGTCCTGACGTAACGCCTCGATGGCCCGCCGTGCAAAAGTGCGGGACAATCTGGACGGGTGAAGTCGGCTAGACCGTCGTCTCTCAGAGGAGGACGCTTCCGACATGAAGGCCGTCGTGATGGCCGGAGGCGAAGGCACCCGCCTTCGCCCCATGACCTCAAGCATGCCCAAGCCGCTCCTGCCGGTGGTGAACCGCCCGATCATGGAGCATGTGCTACGGCTGCTCAAAAGGCACGGGCTCACCGAGACCGTCGTCACCGTGCAGTTCCTTGCCTCGCTCGTCAAGAACTACTTCGGTGACGGCGAAGAGCTCGGTATGGAGCTCACCTACGCCAATGAGGAGAAGCCACTCGGTACCGCCGGAAGCGTCAAGAACGCCGAAGAGGCATTGAAGGACGATGCCTTCCTCGTCATCTCCGGTGATGCCCTGACCGACTTCGACCTCACGGAGCTGATCAATTTCCACAAGGAGAAGGGCGCGCTCGTCACGGTCTGTCTGACCCGCGTGCCCAACCCCCTGGAATTCGGCATCACCATCGTGGACGAGGAAGGCAAGGTCGAACGCTTCCTGGAGAAGCCGACCTGGGGACAGGTCTTCTCCGACACCGTCAACACGGGCATCTACGTGATGGAGCCCGAGGTCTTCAACTACGTAGAACCCGATGTTCCGGTCGACTGGTCAGGCGATGTCTTCCCGCAGCTGATGAAGGAGGGCAAGCCGATCTACGGCTTTGTCGCCGAGGGCTACTGGGAGGACGTCGGCACGCACGAGAGCTACGTCAAGGCCCAGGCCGACGTCCTGGAGGGCAAGGTCAACGTCGACATCGACGGATTCGAGATCTCCCCGGGCGTATGGGTCGCCGAGGGCGCCGAGGTGCACCCCGACGCCGTACTGCGCGGACCGCTCTACATCGGCGACTACGCCAAGGTCGAGGCCGGCGCCGAGATACGCGAGGACTCGGTCGTCGGCTCGAACGTCGTCGTCAAGAGCGGCGCCTTCCTGCACAAGGCGGTCGTCCACGACAACGTCTATGTCGGCCAGCACAGCAATCTGCGCGGCTGCGTCGTCGGCAAGAACACCGACATCATGCGGGCCGCCCGGATCGAGGACGGCGCGGTCATCGGTGACGAATGCCTGATCGGCGAGGAATCGATCGTCCAGGGCAATGTGCGGGTCTACCCCTTCAAGACCATCGAGGCCGGCGCCTTCGTCAACACCTCGGTCATCTGGGAGTCCAGGGGCCAGGCGCATCTCTTCGGCGCCCGCGGGGTCTCCGGCATCCTGAACGTGGAGATCACGCCTGAGCTGGCCGTCCGCCTCGCCGGCGCGTACGCGACCACGCTCAAGAAGGGCTCCACGGTCACCACGGCCCGCGACCACTCCCGAGGCGCCCGAGCGCTCAAGCGCGCGGTCATCTCGGCGTTGCAGGCGAGCGCCATCGACGTACGCGACCTGGAGAACGTGCCGCTGCCCGTGGCCCGGCAGCAGACCGCGCGGGGCAGCGCCGGCGGCATCATGATCCGTACCACGCCCGGCGTCCCGGACTCGGTCGACATCATGTTCTTCGACGGGCAGGGCGCCGACCTGTCCCAGGGCGGGCAGCGCAAGCTGGACCGGGTGTTCGCGCGCCAGGAGTACCGGCGGGCGTTCCCCGGCGAGATCGGCGACCTGTACTTCCCCTCCAGCGTCTTCGACTCGTACACCGGGTCGCTGCTGCGCAATGTCGACACCAGCGGGATCCTCGACTCCGGCATGAAGGTCGTCGTGGACGCCTCCAACGGCAGCGCGGGGCTGGTGCTGCCCAGCCTGCTGGGCAAGCTCGGGGTGGACTCCCTGACCATCAACCCGGGCCTCGACGAGTCCAGGCCCACCGAGACCGCCGAGGTGCGGCGCAGCGGTCTGGTGCGCCTCGGCGAGATCGTCGCGTCCTCGGGCGCCGCGTTCGGAGTGCGCTTCGACCCGGTCGGCGAGCGGCTGTCGCTCGTGGACGAGAAGGGCCGGATCATCGAGGACGACCGGGCGCTGCTGGTGATGCTGGACCTGGTGGCCGCGGAGCGGCGCAGCGGCCGGGTGGCGCTGCCGGTCACCACGACCCGCATCGCCGAACAGGTGGCCGCCTACCACGGCACCCAGGTCGAGTGGACGACGACCTCGCCGGACGACCTCACTCGTGTGGGTGGTGAGGAGGGCACCATCTTCGGCGGCGACGGCAAGGGTGGATTCATCGTCCCGGAGTTCGGCAGCGTGTTCGACGGCACGGCCGCGTTCGTCCGGCTGATCGGGCTCGTGGCGCGCACCCAGCTCACTCTGAGCCAGATCGACGCGCGGATCCCGCGGGCGCACGTCCTCAAGCGGGACCTGGCGACACCGTGGGCCGTCAAGGGCCTCGTGATGCGCCGGGTGGTGGAGGCGGCCGGGGACCGCTCGGTCGACACCACCGACGGCGTACGGGTCGTGGAGAGCGACGGGCGCTGGGTGATGGTGCTGCCCGACCCGGCCGAGGCGGTCACCCATCTGTGGGCCGAGGGCCCGGACGACGCCTCCGCGCAGGCCCTGCTGGACGAGTGGTCGGGCGTCGTGGACAGCGCCGGGCGGTAGGGCCGTACCGCAGGGAAACAGCCGCACGCGTGCGTGCCGGACAAGTGCCCCCCAAGGGGGTCTGTCCGGCACGCCGGTGGGGCCATTCGGAGTATCGCGCGCGACATGCGACGATGTGCGGCATGCCGCAGCAACCCCCCGTTCGGAGCAGCGCCGCGCGGCCGCGCCGCCCGGACGCCTCCATGTCGTTGATCACCAACGTCATGGATCACAGCCTCGACGACGGGTACGCCGAGGCCGCCGCCCGGAAGAAGTCCTGGGGCGAGGGCGGCCTGCCGAAGACCCTCAGGGCGAAGCTGGGCCTCGCGGGCGGCCTCGTCCTCGCGGCGCTGGTCGTGACCGTGGGGGCGGCGCAGGCGCGGGTGGCGGCGCCCGTGGTGGCCAAGGAGCACCAGGAGCTGATCGACCGCGTCGACAAGGAGACCGCCGACGCGGACAAGCTCCAGAGCGGTGTCGACAAGCTGCGCGACGACGTCAGCGCGCGCCAACGGGCCGCGCTGCGGTCGAGCGGCGGCAGCGCCGAGGCGGACCTGGTGGGCATGCTGTCGGGCGCCACCGAGGTGCACGGTCCGGGCATCAAGCTGGTGGTGAACGACGCCAAGGAGGCCAGCACCGGCGGTGACGGCACCAATCCGCGGGAGACCGCGGGGTTCTCCGACACCGGCCGGGTGCGTGACCGTGATCTCCAGCGCGTGGTCAACGGGCTGTGGGCGTCCGGCGCCGAGGCCGTCTCCGTCAACGGGCAGCGGCTGACCGCCCTGTCGGCGATCAGGGCCGCCGGAGACGCGATCCTGGTCGACAACAGGCCGCTCGTGCCGCCGTACACCGTGCTGGCGGTGGGGAACGGGCCCCGGCTGAGCAGCGACTTCCAGAACAGCGGCGACGGGCTGTATCTGCACGCCCTGGAGCAGAACTACGGCATCCGCGCCACCATCTCCACCGAGCACGACGTACGGTTGCCCGCCGCGCCGAGTGTGATCGTACGCACGGCGCAGCCGGTCCCCGACAGCGCCGACGCCAAGAACGGCAAGAGCGCCAAGAACAGCAAGAACACCGAGAAGACGGAGAAGGGCACATCGTGATCGCCGTACTGGGCCTCGTCGTGGGAGTCGTGGCCGGCCTGTTGGTCCGGCCCGAGGTTCCGGCGGTCGTGGAGCCTTATCTGCCGATCGCCGTCGTGGCGGCGCTGGACGCCGTCTTCGGCGGTCTGCGGGCCATGCTGGACGGCATTTTCGACGACAAGGTCTTCGTCGTGTCGTTCCTGTCGAACGTGGTCGTGGCGGCCCTGATCGTGTTCCTGGGCGACAAGTTGGGCGTGGGCGCGCAGCTGTCCACGGGCGTCGTGGTCGTCCTCGGTATCCGCATCTTCTCCAACGCCGCCGCGATCCGGCGGCACGTCTTCCGGGCGTGAGGCGATGAGCGACAACCAGCACCACGACGACCGGCACAACGACGACGAGCACCACGAGCACGCGCACGGCGATCACGCGCACGGCGAGCACGCGCATCACGACCACGCGCACGGCGAGCACGCGGCCCGGCCGGGCAATCGGCTGCGCAAGGAGCTGCCGGCCGAGGTGCCCGCTCCGGCGCCCGGAGCGGGGCAGCGGCCCGTGCCGCGCCCGGACGGGTCGCTGAGCGGCCGTCAGCGGCTCGTCAAGGGGCTCTGGCCGCCGCGCCTGACCCGGCCCCAACTCATCGTCGCGCTGCTCCTGTTCGGCCTCGGTTTCGGCCTGGCCGTCCAGGTGGCGTCCAACAGCGACACCGACAGC
This sequence comes from Streptomyces sp. LaBMicrA B280, assembly GCF_049222185.1. Taxonomy (NCBI): domain Bacteria; kingdom Bacillati; phylum Actinomycetota; class Actinomycetes; order Kitasatosporales; family Streptomycetaceae; genus Streptomyces; species Streptomyces sp. LaBMicrA B280. Next base: position 5,224 of record NZ_JBMJCT010000009.1, read on the forward strand.
GCGCTGCGCGGCGCACGTCAAGAAGATCTTGTTCGCATCCTGGATGAACTGGATTCGCGTACTCAGCGTCTTGAGGACGAGAGGCAGGGACTCGAGAAGCAGCGGTCGGAGCTCCAGAGCAGCTCCGACCAGGCCGCGGAGGCACGCAAGCAGACCGCCGAGAAAGAACTTCAACTCGGCATCCTCGCGGGCACCGTGGCGGCTCAGGGTCCCGGCATCACCATGACGATCGAGGACACGAAGGGGACGGTCCAGTCCGACATGCTGCTCGACACCATCCAGGAGCTGCGCGCGGCCGGTGCGGAGGCGATCCAGGTCAACGGCGTGCGCGTGGTGGCCAACACCTACTTCGCGGACGCGGGCAAGAGCGTGAGCGTGGACGGGAACAAGATCAACGCCCCTTATCGTTTCAAGGTCATCGGCAAGCCGCAGGACCTCGAACCGGCGCTGAACATCCCGGGAGGCGTGGTGCAGACTCTGGAGAAGGAGCAGGCCACGGTCTCCGTCGCACAGTCGGGCAAGATCGTCGTGGACGCCTTGCGGCAGGCGAAGCAGCCTGACTACGCTCGGTCGTCCTCCCAGTGAACCGGCGGTGCATGGGGGCGGTCCGGCAGGGGCATGAGGTTGCGGGGGGTCGGCGCACCGACGAGGTGACGCGTGGTGGAAACTGTCTGGTGGGCACGGACGTTGTGAGGGTGTCCGGGTCGGCCGGTGTCGGCAATCAGGGTTCGTCCTGCCCCACGGGCGGGTCTGTTTCGGTCAAGGGGAATCGCCCGTGAAGTTGTTTGCGAAGTGGTTCGGCAAGAGCGCGCGAGAGGGCGGCGACAACGCGACCGCTCGTCATCGCGCACAGCCTGACGCACAAGGTCAGCGGCCGCTGTTCCGGGACCAGGTGGCTGGTCCGGGCGGTGACATTTCGGGAGGCCAGGGCGCGCCGTCAGTTGACCCTGCCCAGTCCCGCGGCATAGGTTTCGGGCAACCGTCAACCTCAAGTACGGGTGGAGAGTTCGCTCCCGGCCCGTACGCGTCCAACGCCCCGGCGGGGCAGCCGCGGCAGGAGGATCCGTCCATGTCGGTCCTGGTGTGTACGAGGTGCGGTAACCGCAACGCGGAGAACGCCCGCTTCTGTTCCAACTGCGGTGCGCCGCTGCGTCCCGGAGCCGTGCCCGAGCGCGCGTCCGAGACGACGTCCACGATCTCGATCTCCGGTCTCGAGGCCTACGACGCGGAGACGACCGGCCAGACGCCGATGCCGCTGCTGTCGCCCGAGGCGCAGGCCGCGGTGGACGCGCTCCCGGCGGGCTCGGCCCTGCTGGTGGTGCGCCGTGGCCCGAACTCGGGCAGCCGCTTCCTGCTCGACGGCGACCTGACCACGGCCGGCCGTCATCCGCAGAGCGACATCTTCCTGGACGACGTGACCGTCTCGCGTCGCCATGTGGAGTTCCGCCGTTCGCCGGACGGTTCGTTCACCGTCGCCGACGTCGGCAGCCTGAACGGCACGTACGTCAACCGCGAGCCGATCGACCAGGTCGCCCTGCACAGCGGTGACGAGGTGCAGATCGGCAAGTACCGGCTGGTGTTCTACCCGAGCCGGCAGGGCATCTGACCCGCCCCCGGACGCGTTCCGGGGGTAACCCAGGGAAGGTCCATGCTTCACACACCGAGCGGCGGTGCCGGAAGCGGTACCGCCGCCAGGGACAGCGGGTTGATGAGCATCGGGGCGGTGCTGAACGCGCTGCGCGAGGAGTTCCCCGAAGTCACCATCTCCAAGATCCGTTTCCTGGAGGCGGAGGGGCTCATCGAGCCGCAGCGGACCCCTTCGGGGTACCGCAAGTTCAGCCCCGGTGACCTGGAGCGGCTCGGACACGTCCTGAGAATGCAGCGGGACCACTATCTGCCGCTCAAGGTGATCCGCGAGCATCTGGACGCCATGGAGCGCGGCGAGGCCGTCCCGCTGCCCGTGGTCGGGCGCCAGCGCACCGGGGACGAGGTCCTGGAGGTGCAGGAGGGGCCCACCGTGGCCCGGGTCGGCCGCTCCGAGCTGCTGGCCGCCGCGGACATCGGCGAGGCCGAGCTGGAGGAGTGGGAGTCGTACGGGCTCCTGGTGCCCCTGGCCGACGGGACGTACGACGCGGAGGCGGTCACCGTGGCCTCCCTCGTCGCCGAACTGGGGCACTTCGGGATCGAGCCCCGCCATCTGCGGGTGATGAAGGCGGCCGCCGACCGGGAGGCCGGGCTGGTCGAGCAGGTGGTGGCCCCGCTCAAGCGCCACCGCAACCCGCAGACCAGAGCGCTCGCCGAGGCCCGTACGAAAGAGCTTGCGGCGCTCACCGCGAAGCTGCACGCGGCCCTCCTGAAGACCGCCCTCGGAGTGCGTCTTCCCTGATCCGGGGGCGGTCCGGCGGGGGCCGGATCGGGCGGCCGCCGGGGGCCCGACTACCCAAACGTCCCGGGCACGGCCTAGGGTTGCTGTGTGAACGAGCTCGATGTCGTAGGTGTCCGGGTCGAAATGCCCAACAACCAGCCGATCGTGCTCCTGCGCGAAGTGGGAGGCGACCGCTACCTCCCCATCTGGATCGGGCCGGGGGAGGCGACGGCGATCGCCTTCGCCCAGCAGGGCATGGCCCCGGCCAGGCCGCTGACCCACGACCTGTTCAAGGACGTGCTGGAGGCCGTCGGCCAGGAGCTGACCGAAGTACGCATCACCGACCTGCGGGAAGGCGTCTTCTACGCGGAGCTGGTGTTCGCCAGCGGGGTGGAGGTCAGCGCCCGCCCCTCCGACGCCATAGCGCTGGCCCTGCGCACCGGCACGCCGATCTACGGCAGCGACACGGTGCTGGACGACGCGGGGATCGCCATCCCGGACGAGCAGGAGGACGAGGTGGAGAAGTTCCGCGAGTTCCTCGACCAGATCTCGCCCGAGGACTTCGGCACCAGCAGCCAGTGAGGCGGTCGGCGCCCGCGAGCGGCTCATAGGGGCTCTGGCCTGCGCGGCCGGGGCTTTCGGGGGTCGGTCCTGGGCCTCTCGCGGCCGGTTCCCGGGGCAATTGCCACCGGCGATTGAGAGCGTCCTACGGGTCTCCGCGAGGGCATTCGGCTAGCCTTTCCCCGCGGTGGGACACGGGAAACCACTCCTTGGGTGATTATCACTCGGCGTGCCGAGTGTGGCGATCGTTGACGCACCCCTGGTGACTGCCTACCGTCGAGAAGGCAGGTCAAGGACGGAGGTCGGCGTGAGAACCAGCGGCGACGGTACGGCTGGGGGTGCTCCCGTGCGCGGTTACGGGGAGAGCGGTCCGTACCCGGTTCACAGCAGCGCGGTGGATCACGCTCCGCAGCGGCCGACGGCGGTGCCGGGCGGCGAAGGGGCGGCGTCCATGACGTCCGAGGAGATCGGCTACCGCGGGCCCACGGCCTGCGCGGCGGCCGGCATCACCTATCGACAGCTCGACTACTGGGCGCGTACGGGCCTGGTCGAGCCGAGTGTGCGGCCCGCGTACGGATCGGGCACCCAGCGGTTGTACAGCTTCCGGGACGTCGTCGTCCTGAAGATCGTCAAGCGGTTCCTGGACACCGGGGTCTCGCTCCAGAACATCCGCTCGGCCGTGCAGCACCTCCGGGAGCGCGGTTTCTGCGATCTGGAGCGCATGACGCTCATGAGCGACGGCGCGACCGTCTACGAGTGCACCTCGCCCGACGAGGTGCACGCGCTCCTCCAGGGCGGCCAGGGCGTCTTCGGGATCGCGGTCGGCGTGGTCTGGCGGGACGTGGAGAACGCCCTGTCCCAGCTGCACGGCGAGCGCGTCGACACGGGCGAGACGCTGGTCGGGCACAACCCGGCGGACGAACTGGCGCGGCGCCGCAACCGGGCGGTCTGAACCGCCCCTGACCCGACGGGCCGCCGGGCGACGTCGGATTGTCAGTGCCGTGGTGCAGCATCGGAGATGTGAGAAACGCGCCCACGATCCTGCATCTCGACATGGATGCCTTCTACGCCTCGGTGGAGCAGGCGTCCAAGCCGAGCCTGCGCGGGAAGGCGGTCGTGGTCGGCGGGCTCGGACCGCGCGGAGTGGTGGCCACGGCGTCGTACGAGGCGCGGGCCTTCGGAGTGCACTCGGCGATGCCCATGGCCCAGGCGCGGCGGCTGGCGCCCAACGCGGCGTATCTGGTGCCCCGCTTCAGTCTGTACCGGGCGGTCAGCGAGCAGGTGATGACACTGCTGCGAGAGCTGTCGCCGCTGGTGGAGCCGCTGAGCCTGGACGAGGCGTTCGTGGACCTGGCGGCCTCGGACGCGGCGCGGGACGCGGAGTCGGCGCGGCGCGCGGGCGTCCGGCTGCGCGCGGACATCCGTACGGTCACGGGGCTCACCGGGTCGGTGGGGCTCGCCGCGTCCAAGATGCTCGCGAAGATCGCCTCCGAGCGGGCCAAGCCGGACGGCCTGGTGCTCATCGAGCCGGGCACCGAGCGGGCGCTGCTGGGACCGCTGCCGGTGCGGACCCTGCCGGGGGTGGGTCCGGCCACCGGCGACCATCTGCGGCGCGCCGGGATCACGACGGTCGAGGAACTGGCCGAGGCGGGCGAGGACGAACTCGTACGCCTGCTCGGCAAGGCCCATGGGCAGGCGCTGTACGCCATGGCGCTGGCGCGGGACGAGCGGTCGGTGGTGGCCGAGCGGGAGGCCAAGTCCGTGTCGGTGGAGGACACGTACGACGTGGACATCCATGACCGGCTGCGGATCGGCCTGGAGGTACGGCGGCTGGCGGACCGGTGTGTGCGGCGGCTGCGCGATGCGGGGCTGTCCGGGCGGACGATCGTACTGAAGGTGCGGCGGTACGACTTCTCGACGCTGACCCGCTCCGAGACGCTGCGGGGCCCCACGGACGATCCGGCGGTCGTGCGGGAGGCCGCCGAGCGCCTGCTGGAGTCCGTGGACACCACGGGTGGGGTGCGACTGCTCGGTGTCGGTGTCTCCGGGCTCGCCGACTACACCCAGGAGGACCTGTTCGCCCAGGCGTCCTCGCGGGCGGAGCCGGCGCCGGAGGAGGCGGCGGCCGAGCCGGTGGCGATGCCCCGGGAGCCGGTGCTGCCGCACTGGCGGGCGGGCCAGGACGTGCGGCACGCGGAGCACGGGCACGGATGGGTGCAGGGGAGCGGAGTGGGCCGGGTGACGGTGCGCTTCGAGACCCCGCAGTCGCCGCCGGGGCGGATACGCACCTTCCTCGTCACGGACCCCGCGCTGGAACCGGCGGACCCGCTGCCTCTGGTCGTCACGGCACCCGCCCCCTGATGCCGCCCGCCCCTGGCGCCCGGGGTCATGTCTCCTCCGAGCCCGCCAGCTTGCCGAAGGTGTGGTCGGGGGCGGCGTCCGGGGTCACGTCGAGGCCGTAGTGGTGGTAGAGCTGGAGTTCCTGTTCGGGGGAGAGGTGGCGGCCCACGCCGAAGTCGGGGGCGTCCTTGATCAGGGAGCGGTCGAAGGGGACATGGAGGGTGCCCTCGACGAGCTCGCTCGGTTCCAGGGGGACGAACGCGTCGCGGGAGAAGAGGCCGGTGCGTATGGCCGCCCACTCGGGGACACCGGTGGCGTCGTCCAGATACACCTCGTCGATGGTGCCGATCTTGGTGCCCTTGCGGTCGAACGCCTTGCGGCCGATCAGGTTGCGCGGATCGATGTCGGTCTGCACGGTCCCTCTCCCTCCAACTGGTCGCAACTCATCCGTAAGCACTACGAAAGAGCACATTCACTGCCGCGGCCACTTGAGAATCCGGCCATTGACCTCGCTGGTAGTCTGATTGCGGCTGCTGACCCCATGCGGGAGAGTCCTCCGACCCACCTCGGAGGCGCCGAAGGAGCAAATCCTCCCCGGAATCTCTCAGGCTCACGTACCGCATGGACGAGGTCACTCTGGAAAGCAGGGCGGGTGTCGACGGCTTCCGCTCTCACCGACGGTGAAAGCCGGTGCCGTCAAGGTGCCGGTGAAGCTCTCAGGTTGAGATGACAGAGGGGGAGGCCGTCCGGGCACCCGCGCCGTGGTGCCCTTCGAAGGTCGTCAGACCAGGAGGCCTCCGCCATGACCGCCCATCGCATTCCGCTCTCCGAGCTCGAAGCGGGCATCCCCTTCGAACAGCGCCACATCGGGCCCGACCAGGAGGCGCGGGCCAAGATGCTCGCTCAGGTCGGCTACGGCTCCCTGGACGAGCTGACCGCCGCCGCGGTCCCGGATGTCATCAAGAACGCCGACGCCCTCGACCTGCCGGGCGCCAGGACCGAGGCCGAGGTGCTGGCCGAGCTGCGCTCGCTCGCCGACCGCAACCAGGTCCTCGGCTCCATGATCGGCCTGGGTTACCACGGCACCTTCACCCCGCCGGTCATCCTGCGCAACGTCCTGGAGAACCCGGCCTGGTACACGGCCTACACGCCCTACCAGCCGGAGATCTCCCAGGGCCGCCTGGAGGCCCTGCTGAACTTCCAGACCATGGTCGCCGACCTCACCGGTCTGCCCACCTCCGGCGCCTCCCTCCTGGACGAGGGCACGGCCGCCGCCGAGGCCATGGCGCTGTCCCGGCGCATGGGCAAGAACAAGAAGGGTCTCTTCCTGGTCGACGCGGACGCCCTGCCGCAGACCATCGCCGTCATCCAGACCCGCGCCGAGCCGACCGGCGTCGAGGTCGTCGTCGCCGACCTGAGCGCGGGCATCCCGGCCGACATCGCCGCCCGTGACATCAACGGCGTGCTGGTCCAGTACCCCGGCGCCTCCGGTGCCGTACGCGACATCAAGCCGGTGATCGAGCAGGCGCACGAGCTGGGCGCGCTCGTCACCGTCGCCGCCGATCTGCTCGCCCTCACCCTGCTGACCTCCCCGGGCGAGCTGGGCGCGGACATCGCCATCGGCACCACCCAGCGCTTCGGCGTCCCGATGGGCTTCGGCGGCCCGCACGCCGGTTACATGGCGGTGCACGAGAAGTTCGCCCGCAGCCTGCCCGGCCGCCTGGTCGGCGTGTCCGTCGACGCCGACGGCAACAAGGCGTACCGGCTGGCCCTCCAGACCCGTGAGCAGCACATCCGCCGCGAGAAGGCCACCAGCAACATCTGTACCGCGCAGGTGCTGCTCGCCGTCATGGCCGGCATGTACGCCGTCTACCACGGCCCCGAGGGCCTCAAGGCCATCGCCCGGCGCACCCACCGCTACGCGACACTGCTCGCCGAGGGCCTGAAGGCCGGCGGCATCGAGATCACGCACGGCGCCTTCTTCGACACCGTCACCACGCGAGTGCCCGGCAGGGCCGCCGAGATCGTCGCCGCCGCCCGGGACAAGGGCGTCAACCTGCGCCTGGCCGACGCCGACCACGTCTCCCTGGCCTGCGACGAGACCACCACGCGGGCGCAGCTGGAGAGCGTCTGGGCCGCCTTCGGCGTCGAGGCCGACCTGGAGGCGCTGGACGCGGCCGCCGGGGACGCGCTGCCCGAGGCGCTGCTGCGCGGCGACGACTTCCTCGCCCACCCGGTCTTCCACCAGCACCGCTCCGAGACCGCGATGCTGCGCTACCTGCGCAAGCTGTCCGACCGCGACTACGCGCTCGACCGCGGCATGATCCCGCTGGGCTCCTGCACCATGAAGCTCAACGCGACCACCGAGATGGAGCCCATCACCTGGCCCGAGTTCGGCGCGCTGCACCCCTTCGCGCCCGCCGAGCAGGCCGAAGGCTTCCTCACGCTCATCCATGAGCTGGAGGACCGCCTCGCCGAGGTCACCGGCTACGACAAGGTCTCCCTGCAGCCGAACGCCGGTTCCCAGGGCGAGCTGGCCGGTCTGCTGGCCGTCCGCGGCTACCACCGCGCGAACGGCGACGAGCAGCGCACCGTCTGCCTCATCCCGTCCTCCGCGCACGGCACCAACGCGGCCAGTGCCGTGATGGCCGGCATGAAGGTCGTCGTCGTCAAGACGTCCGAGGACGGCGAGATCGACGTCGAGGACCTGCGGGCCAAGATCGAGCAGCACCGCGAGCAGCTGGCCGTGCTGATGATCACCTACCCGTCCACGCACGGTGTGTTCGAGGAGCACGTCGCCGACATCTGCGCCCGGGTGCACGAGGCCGGCGGCCAGGTGTACGTCGACGGCGCGAACCTGAACGCCCTGGTGGGCCTCGCCAAGCCGGGCCACTTCGGCGGTGACGTCTCGCACCTGAACCTGCACAAGACCTTCTGCATCCCGCACGGCGGCGGCGGCCCCGGCGTCGGCCCGGTCGCGGTCCGCTCGCACCTCGCGCCGTACCTGCCCAACCACCCGCTCCAGCCGGCGGCCGGCCCGGAGACGGGCGTCGGACCGGTCTCGGCGGCGCCGTGGGGCTCGGCGGGCATCCTGCCGATCTCGTGGGCGTACGTCCGGCTGATGGGCGGCGAGGGCCTCAAGCGGGCCACCCAGGTGGCCGTGCTCTCCGCGAACTACATCGCCAAGCGCCTGGAGCCGCACTTCCCGGTGCTCTACACCGGCCCCGGCGGCCTGGTCGCGCACGAGTGCATCATCGACCTGCGCCCGCTGACCAAGGCGACCGGCGTCAGCGTGGACGACGTGGCCAAGCGCCTGATCGACTACGGCTTCCACGCCCCGACCATGTCGTTCCCGGTGGCCGGCACGCTGATGATCGAGCCGACCGAGTCGGAGGACATCATCGAGCTGGACCGGTTCTGCGACGCGATGATCGCCATCCGCGCGGAGATCGAGAAGGTCGGCTCCGGCGCGTGGCCCGCCGAGGACAACCCGCTGCACAACGCCCCGCACACCGCGGGCGCGCTCGGCGGCGAGTGGGCGCACTCCTACAGCCGCGAGGAGGCCGTCTTCCCGGCCGGGGTCTCGGTGGCCGACAAGTACTGGCCGCCGGTGCGCCGCATCGACCAGGCCTTCGGTGACCGCAACCTGGTCTGCTCCTGCCCGCCGCTGGACGCGTACGAGGACTGACCGCGTCCCCCCCGTGCCCCAAGGGCCCCGTCCGGATGTCCGGGCGGGGCCCTCGGCCGTCGGGCGGGGGTGGGTACGGGTGCCTCGGTCGCCTGTACGGGGGCGGGGACGCCTCGCCCCGGGATGAGCCCCGGGACGAGCCCCGGGACGAGCCCCGGCACGAACCGGTCGGTCGCCCTAGGCCGTCTCCAGGGCCACCTCGGTCGCCTTGATCAGGGCGACCACGTCGGAGCCCACGAACAGACCCAGCTGGACGGCCGCGTCCCGGGTGATGGCGGCGGTCACCTCGCCGCCCGGGACGGAGATCCGCACGGTCGCCATGACGGCACCGGTGGTCAGGCCGACCACCGTGCCGGGCAGTTGGTTGCGGATCGACAGGCCCTCGATCTGAGCCGTGGCGACGGAGACCTCGGTCGACTTCACCAGGGCGCGCACCGGTGTGCCGGGGGCGAGGGCCAGGTCCTCGGCGGCCGCCAGGGTGATGGCCGCGGTGAGGTTCTGGCCGCCCTTCAGCCGGACCTCGACGGTGGCCATGGCCTCGCCCGGGTGGACCGCGGTGACGCTGCCGGGGAGCTGGTTGCGGATGCTCAGGGTCATGGGCACCCACCGTAGAGCGCCCGTCGGCTCAGGCGGGGTATGCGTGGGTCTGGGTCGCTTTGACTGTCGCCCAGACCGGTGCACCGGGCTGGAGCTCCAGGTCGGCGGCGGCCAGTGTGGTGAGGTCGGCGGCGAGCCGGAGCTCACCGGCGAGGTCGGCGCGGATCTGGTCGCCGTGCGTCTCCAGACCGGCCACCTCGCAGCGCCACAGATTACGCGCGCTGGCCCCGGTGGGCCGGTCCCGGAAGAGGGTCACGGCCGAGGGCGGGAAGGCCACGAAGGCCGGTCCCGACAGCTCCTCGGTGGTGGCGATCGAGGGCCCGGCGTCCAGTCGTACCGTGTGGCCCGCGGCCTCGCCCCGGTAGAGGTTCAGGCCGACGAGCTGAGCGATGTAGTCCGTGCGCGGGCGGCGGGCGATGTCGGCGGGGGCGCCCTCCTGGACGATCCGGCCGTGCTCCACCACCACCAGGCGGTCCGCGAGCACCATGGCGTCCAGCGGATCGTGCGTGACCAGTACCGCGACCGCCTCGAACTCGGCCAGATGGCGCCGGAGTTGGGCGCGGACCTCCAGCCGGGTACGGGCGTCGAGGGCGGCCAGCGGCTCGTCCAGGAGGAGCAGCCGGGGCCGGGTGGCCAGGGCGCGGGCGAGGGCCACGCGCTGGGCCTGGCCGCCGGAGAGCCGGCGCGGCTTCGCGTCCGCGTGCTCGGCGAGCCCCATGCGCTCCAGCCAGGCCGCGGCCAGCGCACGGGCCTCCGCCTTGCCTTGGCCCTGGCAGCGCGGCCCGAACGCCACGTTGTCCAGCGCGGACAGATGCGGGAAGAGGAGGTAGTCCTGGAAGACGACGCCGACCGGGCGGGACTCCGGCGGCACCCGCTCCAACGGGACGCCGTCGAGCCGGAGATGGCCTCCGCCGAGCGGCACCAGACCGGCGAGGGCGCGCAGCGCGGTGGTCTTGCCCGCGCCGTTGGGGCCCAGCAGCGCGACCACGTCACCGGGCGCCGCCGCCAGGGCCACGTCCAGCCGGAAGCCGCCCCGGTCCACGACGAGCCGGGCGTCGAGCCCCTGCCGGTCCGCCCGCTCCGGGGCCTGGGCGTCGGGACCCTGGGCGTCGGGGTCCGGGGCGTCGGTCATGCGTGCGGGTTCCTTCGGCCTCGGCTGCTCGGTGGGTGTCGTACGCCGTCCTCCCGCCATCTCACACCCCCGTCAGCCAGCGGTCGCGCAGTCCCGCCAGTACCGCGATGGAGACGGCCAGCAGGACCAGGCTCAGCGAGATCGCGGCCTCGGGGTCGTTCTGGAGGGCGAGGTAGACCGCGAGCGGCATGGTCTGGGTGCGGCCGGGGAAGTTGCCCGCGAAGGTGATCGTCGCGCCGAACTCGCCGAGCGCCCGCGCCCAGGCCAGTACGGCGCCCGCCGCGACGCCGGGCGCGATCAGCGGCAGCGTGACCCGGCGGAACGCGGTGAAGCGGGAGGCGCCGAGCGTGGTGGCCGCCTCCTCGAAACGGGGGTCGGCGGCGCGCAGGGTGCCCTCCACGCTGATCACCAGGAACGGCATCGCGACGAACGCCTCCGCGAGCACCACCGCGGTGGTGGTGAACGGCAGGGTGATCCCGAACCAGGCGTCGAGCCACTTGCCGATGACGCCGTTACGGCCCAGCGCGAGCAGCAGGGCCACACCGCCGACGACCGGCGGCAGCACCAGCGGCAGGGTCACCAGGGCGCGCACCAGACCGCGCCCGGGGAAGTCGGTGCGGGCCAGCAGCCAGGCCAGCGGCACGCCGAGGACGAGGCTGACGGCGGTGGCCAGGGTGGCGCTGACCAGCGACAGCTGGAGCGCCTGCCACACCTCGGTGCTGGTCAGCTGGTCCGGCAGGCTCCGCCAGGGGGCGCGGACGAGCAGCGCGAGCAGGGGCAGCAGGAGGAAGGCGAGGGCGAGGATGCCGGGCAGCAGGAGGGGCAGCGGGACACCGAGGCGCCCGGCCGCGCGGATGCGGCCGGGCGTCGTACCCCCGCCCCTGCCCGTACCGGTGGTGCGGCTGCCCGTGCCGACACGGCGGCGGGGGGGGGGGGGGGGGGGGGGGGGGGGGGGGGGGGGGGGGGGGGGGGGGGGGGGGGGGGGGGGGGGGGGGGGGGGGGGGGGGGGGGGGGGGGGGGGGGGGGGGGGGGGGGGGGGGGGGGGGGCGCCGCGGCCGGTCCGTGAGGGGACCGGTCGCGGCGCCGGGCTCATCGGGTGAGGTCACGGCTTGAGGAACCCGGCCTCGCCCAGCACCTTCTGGCCCTCGGCGGAGCGCACGAGCGCGATGAACGCCTTCGCGGTCTCCGCGTTCCTGGCGTTCTTCAGCAGGGCGATCGGGTAGTCGTTGACGGCCTTGGCGGACTCGGGGAACTCCACGCCCTCCACCTTGTCACCCGCGGCGTGCACATCGGTCTTGTACACCACCGCCGCGTCGGCCTCCTTCAACTCGACCTTGTTCAGGGCGCTCTTGACGTCCTGCTCGTAGGAGACCGGGGTGAGCTTGAGGTGGCTGGCGTCCAGCGCCTTCTGGGCGGCGGCGCCGCAGGGCACGGTCTTGTCGCACAGGACGACCTTCAGACCGGGCTTGGTGAGGTCCTTCAGGGAGGCGACCTTGCCGGGGTTGCCGGGCAGGGTGGCGATCTCCAGCTGGTTGCGTACGAAGGTCACCGGGGCGCCCGCCGCGTCCTTGGCATTCGTCACGGTGGCCATGGTCTTGGGGCTGGCGGCGGCGAAGACATCGGCCGGGGCGCCGCCGGTGATGCTCGCGGCGAGGGTGTCGCTGCCGCCGAAGCTGAAGGTGACCTTGGTGCCCGGGTGCTGCTGCTCGAACTCCTTGCCGAGGGCGGTGAAGCTCTCCTGGAGCGAGGCGGCGGCGAACACGGTGACCGTGCCGGACAGCTTGGGGGAGGCGGAACCCGACGAGTCCGACGCCGTGTTCGAGGACCCGGAGGACGACGAGCAGGCGCTGAGGGTCAACAGGGCGGCGGCTCCCGCGCCGGCCAGCTCGAGCATTCGCCGGGTCCGGCGCACGGAAGGGGTCATCACGGTTCTGCTCCTCGTGTTGTGCGGAAGACTGTCGCGCCCTGGCACGGTTGTACGAACCTGCCGTGCCGCGATGATACTGCCGCATCTGCCAGCTGTAAGTCCCTTGTCGCATCGCATGAGCTGGGATCTTGCGTGGTGTGGCTGGCATGTGCGTTTGTACGGTGCTCCGCCGCGGGTACCGTCCTGCCGGAGGTGGTCGCAGGTGACACTCGCCCGACTCGCCCTGAGCGGAGATCTCGTACGTCCTTCCCGGCTGACCGTGCCGGACCTGCTGCGCTGGCCACAGCACCGGGTGGCCGTCAGCTTCGAGTGCGCGACCAGCGGCATGCAGCACCACCGGTTCACGGGGCCGCGGCTGTACGACGTCCTCGCCGACGCCGGACCCGGCTTCGACCCGGCGCGCCGCAAGGACCGGCTGCGCTTCCTGATCGCCGTCACCGGCACCGACGGGCATCACGCGCTGCTGTCCTGGGCCGAGATCGACCCGGACTTCGCCGACGCGGCCGTCCTGCTGGGCGTGACCATCGACGACACCCCCCTGGACACGACCGGCCCCCAACTGGTCCTGCCCCAGGACCGCTGCGGAGCCCGGCACATCAGCGGAATCACAGCGATCCGCGTGGACGGAAGCTACCGGTGCGCACCGGTGGAGGTAGCAGCGATCCCCTGAACCGCGGGCCGGCCCGGGCGGGGAGAGGCCGAACACCGGGCGGGTCCGGACGAGGGGCGGGCCGGTCCTGGATGAGGGGAGAGCCCGGGTGAGGGGAGGGTCCGGACGTGGCGCGGGCCGGGCGCGGGGGCCTTGAGGTGGGGCGGCGCGGGGGCGGGGGCGAGGCGGGTCGGGGAGAGCCGGATGTGGATCGGCGCCGAGTCGGTGGTGACCCGGATGTAGAGCGGCCCGGATTCGGGGCTTGGACGTGGGTCCCCGAGGTGACGTGGCGCGGCTTGGGATGGAGCAGGTGGCCATCGTGACGTGGGGTGGGGGTGGCTTGGAGGTGGGGTGGCGCGGGTGTCGGGGTGAGTTGGATGCCGGTCGGCTCCGGCTTTGGGGGCTTGGGCGTGGGGCCCTCGATGCGAGGTCGCGTGAGCTGGCGTGGGGTCGGTGTGCCGCAGTCCGGCGGTGGGTCTGCGCGGGGTGTCAGGCGGACGCCGCGACCTGGGGCGGGGTCGACTTGGAGGTGGGTCGCCGCGGGTTTCGGGGTGACCCGGATGCGGGTCGGCGCCGGATTCGAGGGCTCGGACGGCGGGCCCCGGATGCGACGTGGCCCGGCCTGGCACGGGGCCGGTGTGACGCGACTCGGGCCCGGTGGCCTGGCCGCTGTGGGGTGGCTCGGAGTTCGGACGGGACCGCGCCGGGGCGGTCCGAGCTTATGGAGCCTGTCCGGGCCGATGGAGTCGTCCGAGCCCGACCAGGCCATCCGAGCTGACGGAGCCGTCCGAGCGCGCCCGAGCCGCCCGGGTCGATGGAGCTGCCCGAGCCTGGCGGAGCCGCCCGAGCGATCCGAGCTGCCGGAGCCATCCGACCCCCGGCCGACCCTGTCCGGGCCGATGGAGTCGTCCGAGCCCGACCAGGCCATCCGAGCTGACGGAGCCGTCCGAGCGCGCCCGAGCCGTCCGGGTCGATGGAGCTGCCCGAGCCTGGCGGAGCCGCCCGAGCGATCCCGACTGACGGAGCCGTCCGAGCCCGGCCGACCCCGTCCGAGCCTGATCAAGCCGTCCGGGCCGATGAAGCTGTCCGAGCCCGGCGGAGTCGTCCGAGTCCGACCAAGCCGTCCGAGCCCGTCCGAGTCCGATCAAGCAAGCCATGCGAACCGACTGTGCCCGTCCGAGCCCGTCTGAATCCGACCTAGCAAGCCATCCGAACCGACCGCGCCCGTCCGAGCCCGTCCGAGTCCGATCAAGCAAGCCACCCGGGCCGCCCGCGTCCGCCCAACCCGGTGGACCCGACGGGCCCGCCCCCGTCCCCAACCGGGTCACCGCGGCAGACGGTCAGACGCGGTCGATATGGACATTCGTCGACTTGACCCGGGCCGTCGCCTCCACTCCGACCTCCAGGCCGAGTTCCTCCACCGCCTCGCGGGTCAGCAGGGAGACCAGCCGGTGTGGGCCCGCCTGGATCTCGACCTGGGCGGCGACGTCGCCGAGTTTGATGGCGGTGACGATGCCGGGGAAGGCGTTGCGCACCGAGGTGTAGGAGGTCTCCTCCTCGCCGCTGCCGCCCTTGGCCAGTTCGACGGAGAACGCGGCCAGGTCCCGGCCGTCGATCAGCCGCCGCCCCGCCTCGTCGCGATGCGTGGCCACCCGGCCCGCGTCGGCCCAGCGGCGGGCGGTGTCCGGGCTGACGCCGAGCAGCCGCGCCGCCTGGCCGATCGTGTAGGACTGCATGCGGAGAACGATAGGGCGCTGCTCAGCCCGTGTGCACACGCGGCCTGCGGTCCCGGTCGGGCTCCGCCTCGCGCAGCACCTCCCGGGTGACCGGCGCGACCTCGCCCTGCCCGAACAGGAAGAACCGCAGGAAGTTGGCGAACGGACTGCCCTCGGTCCACTCGAAGTAGATGTGCGGGGTGCAGCCGGTGACATCGCGGACATGGAGCAGCAGCGCCGCCAGGGCGTTCGGGATGGACGCCGACTCCAGCGTCAGTACCCGGTAGCGCTCGTGCAGGACCTCGCCGCGCACGGTCAGGCCCGCCTCGAACTCCGACGGGTCGGTGACCGTGACCTCGACGAAGACGAAGTCCTCCTGCTCCGGCATGTCGTTGTCGGCGCGGATCTGCTCGATCTTGTCGCGGTACTCGGCCTTGTCCCGGTGACCCGGCTCGTTCGCGATGAACCGCATCTTGCGGCTGGCCATGTCCCTGATGAAACGTTCCGCCAGCGGATCGAGCGTCACACTGGTCACGCGCAGCTCGAAGGCGCGGGCCAGCCGGGACAGCAGCGAGACCAGGATGATGCCGACGATGAAGCAGGCACCGATCTTCACACCGTCCGGACGCTCGATGACGTTGACGACCGTCGTGTACAGGAACACCACCGAGATCACGGCGAAGCCGATGGTCCAGCGGCGCTGTCCCGCCTTGCGCGCCGCGATGGTCACCGCGATCGCCGCGGAGCTGATCAGCACCAGCACACCGGTGGCGTAGGCGCCGCCCTGCTTGTCCACGTTGGCGTCGAAGATCCAGGTCACCAGGAACGCGACCAGCGTGAAGACGATGACCATCGGACGCACCGCGCGCGCCCAGTGCGGGGCCATGCCGTACCGGGGCAGATAGCGCGGCATCAGATTGAGCAGGCCCGCCATGGCGGACGCGCCGGCGAACCACAGGATGGCGATGGTCGAGACGTCGTAGACCGTGCCGAAGGCGCCGCCGAGGTACTGGTGCGCGAGATAGGCGAGGGCACGCCCGTTGGCCGGGCCGCCCGGCTTGAAGTCCTTCTCCGGGATCAGCAGGGTGGTGATGAAGCTACTGGTGATCAGGAAGCAGCTCATGATGACGGCGGCGGTCGTCAGCAGCTTCTTGGCGTCCCGGATCCGGCCGGTGGGGTGCTCCTCGGTGTCGCCCGGGTCGCCCTTGACGTGCGGCATGACGGCGACGCCGGTCTCGAATCCGGACAGACCGAGGGCGAGTTTCGGGAAGACGATCAGGGCCACGCCGATCATCACGAAGATGTTCCCGTGTTGCACGGTCAGCGCGTTGGTCCAGTCCGTGACCACGTGCTCGGCGGTGATGACGTGGTACAGGCCGACGGCCACGACGACCAGGTTGAGCGCGAGATAGACACCCACCAGCGCGAACGCGACGCCGATCGCCTCCAGGAAGCCCTTGAGGAACACCGCGCCGAGCAGCGCCACCAGCAGCAGCGTGATCAGCATCTGCTTGCCCTGGAGGGCGCTCGTCAGATGTGGGTTCTCCACCAGGTGGGTGGAGGCGTCGGCCGCGGACAGGGTGATGGTGATCAGGAAGTCGGTGGCCGCGAACCCGAGGAGGGTCAGCACGAACAGCTTGCCCTTCCAGAAGGACAGCAGCCGCTCCAGCATGGCGATGGAGCCCTCGCCGTGCGGGCTCTCCTCGGCCACCCGCCGGTAGACCGGCAGCGCGCCCGCGAGGGTGACGAGCACCAGCACGATGGTCGCGATGGGGGAGACCAGACCGGCCGCGAGCGCCGCGATGCCCGGCTGATAGCCGAGGGTGGAGAAGTAGTCGACACCCGTCAGGCACATGACCCGCCACCAGCGCTGCCCCTGGTGCGGGGGCTCGGGCTGGGCATGCGGTCCGGTGTGGCCACCGCTCTTGCCCATGTCGGACAGGCCCTCCAGCATCCAGGCGCGCAGGCGACCGGTACTGGGAGGGTGTTCGGTCGTGGCCATCGGTGTGCTCCTGATGTGGGGCTCAGCTCTTTTCGGCCATCACACGGACGGCGGCACCAGCGTATGCAGAGCGTGACGCCTGGGCCTCCGGATCAGGGGCGGGGAGGCATCAATCTTGCGTTAAGAATGGCGCGGTGCCATCAGGGCCGCATCAAGAAGCTGAGGCAGGAGCGGATCACCAGGAGCTGAGCCGAACGAGTGGCGCGGGGCACCCCCGGGAAATCAGTGGCCACCGAGTGTCATCGCGGGCGGGCGCCGTCCGGTCACGATCACTCCAGTCCGGAGGCCCGGAAGACCGCCAGGGCCGTCTCGCGGTCCAGTCGGCGGGCGAGCCCGTCGAGGGCGGTGGTGCCGCAGCGCAGGGTGCCGCCGGCCAGCGAGTGGCGGGCGCCGTCGTCGAGCCGGTGCCACAGGGCGGGGTTGCGCACCAGCACCTCCGGGTCGATCTCCACCCGGTTTCCCAGCAGGTCGCGCAGCACCAGCCGCTGGTTGACGCCCTCCAGCGGGCGGACCGCGACCAGCAGATCGGTGTGGACCCGGCGGGTGCGCAGCAGCCGCCTGCTGGCCAGCCAGCCGTCACCGGCCGACACCTTGGCCGGATACAGGACGAGGAGCAGGAGCAGGGCCAGGGCGGACCACAGCAGGCCCCGCCACCAGGTGAGGGAGCCGGCCGCGCCGTCGATGCACAGCAGCAGCGCGAGCAGGGCGGCGGCGCAGCGTACGGCGGTGCGCACCTCGCCGGTCCACTCGTGGTCGTACACGACGGTGGCGGCGGTGGACGGTGGCTGCGGGCTCGTCACCCGGGCCCGTGTGTCGTCGCTGTGCTCCATGACCTCGACGTTAGACAGTCGCGGGCGGAACGGCACAATGCCTTGACGGCGCCCTGATGGGCGGGGCCGGATTCTTGACGGGTCCGCTACGGCCGCGCGCGCCATCCGGCGGTTGCCCCGGCGGGGCCGGTTCACGGGGCCGCTCGCGCGGGCCGGGCGCTCACAGGCCCCGGGTGTCCATGGGCAGATGCCAGGCGTTGCGCCGGTGGACCGTGAGCAGCTGGGACTCCAGCGGGGACGGCGGTACGGCGAGCACCGGGCAGCCGGCGTGGGCGAGGCAGTGCCGGCGGACCCGGCCACCGAAGGCGCGCTGCAGGCCCCGTCGGCCCGCGCCCACGACCAGCAGATCGTCCTCGCGGTCCGCGATCGCCACCAGCGCCCGGCCGGGGGTGCCGCGGACAACGAGGGCGTGGATCGGCACCCCGGGCCCCCGGTCGCCGAAGATCTCCTCCAACACCGCGATCAGCCGGCCCCCGGCGAGCCGCTGCCACTCGTCGTCGGGCACGGCCGCGGCGGCCGAGCGGCGGGTGGCCGGATCGCCGCCCGGCGGCTCCCAGACCAGCACCGGCCACAGCTCCGCCCCCAGGCGGCGGGCGAGCGCCCCGGCCCGCCGCAGCGCCGTGACGCTGCCCAGGGAGCCGCTCACCCCGACCACCACACGTCCGACCGCCGAGGCGTCGTAACCGGACATGACTCACCGTTCCTCACCGGTGTCCCGCGTCGTCTCCCTCCATCCCACCCCCGCGGCGGGGATACGACCAGCCGGGGGTACGAAGGACCGGGGGACAGGACCAGCCGGGGGTGCGAAGGACCGGGGGACAGGACCGGCCGGTACACGTCGGGGCCGGTCGCGCACCGGGTGGGTGCGGCCGGCCCCTCGGGTCCTCGCCGTCCTCGCGGCGCCGCCCCGGTCAGGCGGCGGTCATCACCTCGTCCGCGCCGAGCGGGCGGTGCGGGGCGATGACGCGACCGTCGGGCAGCAGCTCACCGGTGTCCTCGAAGAACAGGACGCCGTTGCACAGCAGGCTCCATCCCTGTTCCGGGTGGTGCGCCACGAGACGGGCGGACTCCCGGTCGGCGGACTCGGCTGGCGGGCACGGTGGCTGGTGCTGGCACATGAATGGGATCTCTCGCTCTGTGGTGGTCATGGCGTCCCCCGTCATGCAGTCGTTCGGCACCCAGTCTTGCCCCACGGGCGTCGTTCCGCAGGGATTTCGAGGCACCGCTTCCCACAGGTTGAGGACGCGTCACCCGGGCGGACGGTTCAGCCCAACTACCCTGTCAATTCGGGTGGTTCGCCGTGGCCGAGGTGGACTAGTCCGTTCGGGGACCGGCCGGACCGATGCTCCGTCCGGGCCCCGAGGCGGACCGCCGATCCGTCCGGCGTCCCGGGTCAGGCCGCCGGCGAGCCGAGCAGCGGGAGCCGGGTGGCCCGCAGGGTCAGCACCGGGAGCAGATCGGCGACCGGATGCGGCCGGTACGCCGCGATGCCGGGCGGTGCCGGGGCGAGCGGGACCAGCAGATCGGTGGCGGCCGGATGCCCTTCGGCGCCGTCGGCCGCGGTGTCGCCGTGCAGCCACAGGGTGAGCATGTAGAGGCCGGGAACCGACAACAGCCTTGGCTGGTACGGGTGTTGGAGTGACTCCGCCTGCTTCAGAGCCAGCTCGGTCGAGGCGACGTAGGGGCCCTCGAAGAAGTGCGAGAAGGCCCAGCCGTCCGGGGTGAGCATGGTCTCCGCCGCGGCCACCGCCCGGTCGCCGCAGCGGATCAGGAAGCGCCAGCCCGCCAGCCGGGTGGCGGACAGACCCTGCGGTGTGATCCGGTCCAACACATGGACGGGCAGCGGGAGTTCGGGTGTCGCTGGGCCCTGCGCGGCGCGCAGGGAGGGGGTGCGGGCCTCACGGACCGCGGTCGGCGAGCCCAGGGCGGTGAGGACGGAGCGCAGGGCGGGCGCGGGGGCAGGGGCAACGTGAAGCGGCATGGTGGGTCGCCTCTCATGTGACAGGCGCGGGGCGCGAGGAAGGTGGGGCCGGACGGCGCTGTCTGCTCACGGAAGGCCGGAGAGGTGGGGGCCGGTCGGTGAAGAACGAGGGTGCGGCGCGCTCCGTCGCCCGTCAACCGGAGCGGCAGGAATGCGGCAGGACCAGGACCGAGGGCGCCACCCTCCCGCCTTGTGGACGAAGTTTATACGACGTGTGTTCAGGCGGAGTTTCATCTATCCGATTGCGACAGGCGCGGCAAGGCAGGAATAGGCCGCCGATTCGCGGAAATCATCCCGGTTTACAGGCGGTCACGCGACGTTGACCTCGCCCTACACTCCGCTCGCGGACGGCCGAAAGTCATCGGCGTTTTTCACGAGGCGTTCGGGGCACCCGAAGGTGCGCTCGCGACATGCCCCGTGAATGTGCCGCAGGGAACATGACGACAGCGTAGCGGGCGTCCGGGTGGCGCGGGACGTTATCGATCGCTTTCACTGGGCATTACTCCACCTGACCCGGGAGCCCCGGCGGCCGGAACGCCGGCCCGCCCATCCAAGGAGGGACACTTCGATGGGGGAGAAGGTCGTGGCAGGGCAGTTCGACCTGTCCGATCGCCAGCGCTATCGCGAAAAGCTCCAGAAGTGCTTGACGGGGCTGGAGCGGCTGCTGGTCGAGAAGCGATTCGACCGCCCCAGGAACCTCATGGGCGTCGAGATCGAATTGAATCTCGCCGGTCCTGACGGCATGCCGAAAATGTTGAACGGCCAAGTGCTCGAACGTATCGCGAGCCGTGACTTCCAAACGGAACTCGCGATGTTCAATCTGGAGGTGAACATAGCCCCGCACCGGCTCGGCGGCCGCGTCTTCGACCGCCTCGCCGAGGAGTTGCGGACCTCGCTCGCCTATGCCGACCGCAAGGCCGGTGAGGTCGACGCGGGCATCGTGATGACCGGCATCCTGCCCACGCTCGGCCGGGACGACCTGGTCTCCTCCAACCTCTCCGAGGTCGACCGCTACACCCTGCTCAACGACCAGATCGTGGCCGCGCGCGGGGAGGACTTCCGGCTCGACATCGAGGGCGTGGAGCATCTGGTCTGCACCGCCAAGTCCATCGTCCCGGAGGCCGCCTGCACCTCCGTGCAGCTGCACCTCCAGGTGACGCCCGGACGGTTCGCGGACGTGTGGAACGCGGCGCAGGCGGCGAGCGCGGCGCAGATCGCCGTGGGCGCGAACTCGCCGTTCCTGTTCGGCCGCGAGCTGTGGCGAGAGTCGCGGCCGCCCTTGTTCCTCCAGTCCACCGACACCCGGCCGCCCGAACTCCAGGCGCAGGGCGTACGGCCGCGCACCTGGTTCGGCGAACGGTGGGTGTCCTCGGCGTACGAGCTGTTCGAGGAGAACCTGCGCTACTTCCCGGCCCTGCTGCCGATCTGCGACGACGAGGAGCCGCTGGAGGTGCTCGCCGCCGGCGGCACCCCGAAACTCGCCGAAATGGTGCTGCACAACGGCACGATCTACCGCTGGAACCGGCCGGTGTACGGCATCGCCGACGGCGTACCGCATCTGCGGGTGGAGAACCGGGTGCTGCCGGCCGGTCCGACCATCACCGATGTGATCGCCAACGCGGCGTTCTACTACGGCCTGGTGCGCGCCCTCGCGGAGGAGTCCCGGCCGGTGTGGACCCGGCTGCCGTTCGCCGCCGCGGAGGCCAACTTCGACGCGGCGTGCCGCTACGGCATCGACGCCCGCTTCGTCTGGCCCCGGCGCGGCCGGTACGGCGGCACGGGCGAGGTCGACGCCGTCACCCTGGTCCGCGACGAACTGCTCCCGCTGGCCTCGGCGGGGCTGGACGCGTGGGGCGTGGAGGCGGCCGACCGCGATCTCTACCTCGGCGTCATCGAGGAGCGCTGCCGGCGCCGGGTCAACGGCGCCTCCTGGCAGGCCGCGACCTTCCACCGCGCCCTGGAGGGAGGACTGTCCCGCGAGGCCGCGCTGGCCGCGACGACACGGCGGTACGCCGAGCTGATGCATGTGGGGGAGCCGGTGCACATGTGGCCGGTGGGACTGCCGGAGCCGGTGCCGATGGGATGAGCGGCGGGTTCATGGCGGGCGCGTAGGGAGCGGTGGTGCCGCGCGCCGGGCTCGGTGGCCCGGTGCGCGGTTCTCCCAGGTGCTTCTGCGATCCTTGCGGGCAATGAGCAAGGCGGCTCGTGAGGTGTGGGAGGCAGGGGTGACGGTGGCGGCCGGGGTGGGGGACGGGCTGGAGCAGCGGACGCGGCGGATCCTGCGCGACGAGACGATCCTCGTGCTCGCGCTGTCGCTGGGCGCGAGCGGGGTCTCGGCGCTGATCAGTTTCATCGGCTCGGTGACCAAGCCGGGCGGTCTGAAGGACCAGGCCGCCACCCTCAACGCCTCGGCCGCGCCGGGCCGCCCCTGGCTCGACCTCGCCTGGCAGCTGTTCGGCATCGCCACCGCGCTGGTCCCCGTCGCCCTGGTTGCCCACTTCCTGCTCCGCGAGGGCGGGAGCCTGCGCACCCTCGGCTTCGACCGCACCCGGCCCTGGCCCGACCTCGGCCGGGGCGCGGCGATCGCGGCGGTGATCGGCAGCACCGGGATCGCCTTCTACCTGGCCGCGCGGGGCCTCGGCTTCAACCTCACCGTCGTACCCGAGGCGCTGCCCGGGGTGTGGTGGAAGTACCCGGTGCTGATCCTGTCCGCGGTGCAGAACGCGGTCCTCGAAGAGGTCATCGTCGTCGGCTATCTGCTGCGCAGGCTGGGCCAGTTGGGCTGGGCGCCGGGGACCGCACTGGTGGCCAGTGCGGTCCTGCGCGGCTCGTACCACCTCTACCAGGGCGTCGGCGGCTTCCTCGGCAACATGGTGATGGGCGTGGTGTTCGTCTGGCTCTACCGCCGCTGGGGCCGGGTCGGGCCGCTGGTCGTCGCCCATTCGCTGCTCGACATCGGCGCGTTCGTCGGTTACGCGCTCCTCGCGGGCAAGGTGGGCTGGCTGCCGACGGCCTGAGGGGGGCGTCCGGTCACGCGTCCGGGCCGGTGTGCAGCTCGCCCTCGACGACGGTGACCGCGCGGCCGGTGAGCAGGGTGCGCTCGCCGCGCAGTCCGGTGCGCACCAGGCCGGTGCGGGCGGACGCCTGGAGACCGGTGAGGTCGGCGCGGCCGAGGCGGGCGGACCAGTGCGGGGCGAGCGCGGTGTGGGCGCTGCCGGTGGCCGGGTCCTCGTCGATGCCGACGTTCGGGAAGAAGCAGCGGGAGAGGTAGTCGTAGCCCCCCGCCGGGTCGTCGGCGCGGGCGGTGGCGATGACGCCGCGCGCCGAGTAGGCGGCGAGCGCCTTGTGGTCCGGGGCGAGCCCGTGGACGGTCTTCTCGTCCGCCAGCTCCACCAGCAGGTCCCCGACGTTCGCCCCGGTGTCGAAGGCGGCGACCGGCTCCGCGCCCAGCGCCTCGGCGACGCCGTCCGGCACGGCGACGGGGGTGAGCGGCGCGGTCGGGAAGTCGAGGGTGATCGCGCCGTCCTCGGCGGGCGTGGCGACGAGCACCCCGCTGCGGGTGGCGAACCGTACGGGGCCCTGGTGCGCGCCGGTCGTGCGCAGCACATGCGCCGTGGCCAGCGTGGCGTGCCCGCACATCGCCACCTCGGTGACGGGCGTGAACCAGCGCAGCGCCCAGTCGGCGTCGCCGCCCGGGGGCAGCCGGTGGGCGAACGCCGTCTCGGCGTGATTGACCTCCATGGCGACGTCCTGCATCCAGTCGTCGCCCGGGAAGCCGTCGTCGTCCAGGAGCAGCACACCGGCGGGGTTGCCCGCGAAGGGCCGGTCGGTGAAAGCGTCCACGATGTGAATCCGCATCCCCCGAAGCTAGCGGCTCCGGGGGCCCCTGGAACAAGGCCAATTCGGGAGTGCTGGCCCCCTTCACGACCCCGGTGGCCACCGGGGTGCGAGCGGCGGGGCGGGCGTGGCGCGGTCAGTCGCCGATGGCCGCCTTGTAGCCGGCGGCGTCGAGGAGCTTGTCCAGCTCGGACTTGTTCGACGGCTTGAGCTTGAAGATCCAGGACTCGTACGGCTCCTCGTTGAGGAGCTCCGGGGTCTCGGCCAGTTCCTCGTTCACCGCGATCACCTCGCCGCCGATCGGCGCGTAGATGTCCGACGCGGCCTTCACCGACTCGACGACACCGGCGGCGTCACCCGCCGCGAAGACCTTGCCGACCTGCGGCAGCTCCACGAACACCATATCGCCGAGCGTATGTTGGGCGTGATCGCTGAGCCCGGCCGTCACCGTGCCGTCCGCCTCCAGCCGAGCCCATTCGTGCGACTCGGCGTACCGCAGGTCAGCGGGGATGTTTGGCATATTCACTCCCTAGAGGGGGCCTTTTGTCCGGCGGACTCAGCATGCCCGATGCGCGGAAGGTTCGAGCGCATTGGCCCGGTCCCAGGTGACCTGATTCCGGGTCATGTCCGTGCCGGGTCAGGGCTGACGGCGTGCGAAGAGGACCGCGCCGGGCACGCTCTCGTCGGGATCGATCAGCAGATGGGCCTCGACGGTGAACCCGGCATCGCGCAGCCAGGCCGCCACCTGGTCGGGCCTGCGGCGGTGAACGTGGACGTTCATCGGGTGGCCGCCGTAGCCCTGTGTCTTCAGCCTCGACCCGGCGCCGACGTGAAAGCCGAGCAGCAGCGGTCCGCCGGGACGCACCACGCGGCGGAAGTGGCCGAAGACCGTGGGCACCGCTTCGTCGGGGACGTGGATCAACGACCAGAAGGCGAGCAGGCCGACGACCGAGGCGTCGGCGAGGTCGAGGTCGGTCATCGAGCCCACCTCGAACCGCAGGCGGGGGTGGTCACGCCGAGCCACGTCGATCATCGCGGCGGAGAGGTCGATGCCGAACGCGTCCACACCCAGCTCGTGCAGATGAGCGGTGATGTGTCCGGGCCCGCAGCCCACGTCCGCCACCGGCCCACCGCCGGTGGCGTGCACCAGGTCGGCGAACAGCGCCAGAGCCGCCCGAAGATACGGCGCCCCGGCCAGGGCCCCGCGTAGCTGACCGCGACCGTGTGACCCCCACGTCGTCGAGCGTTCGCGGCCCACCTCGGAAAGGGGCTTGGCAGGTGAAGGGTTCCGATATATCGTTGAAGCATCGCGAACGATACGCGATGCAGACGCAATAGATCAGCGATGGAATGGAGTGACCACCATGCGTGGACATGGATTCGAGCGGCACGAGCGGCACGAGGGTCGTGGCCGGCGCGGCGGGGACATGGGCGGGTTCGAGGCGCGGCGGGCCGCGTTCGGGCCGTTCGGGCCCGGTGGGCCGGGAGGTCCTGGCGGGCCGGGGTTCGGGCCCGGTGGACCGGGGTTCGGGCCCTGGGGGCACCGGGGGCGGGGTGGGCCCAGGGGGCGGGCGCGGCGCGGTGACGTGCGGGCGTCGATCCTGGCTCTGCTGAAGGAACGGCCCATGCACGGCTACGAGATGATCCAGGAGATCGCCGAACGCAGCGGCGGCGCCTGGAAGCCCAGCCCCGGCTCGGTCTACCCCACCCTCCAGATGCTGGAGGACGAGGGTCTGATCGTCAGCGAGAGCGAGGGCGGCAAGAAGCTGTTCTCCCTCACCGACAGCGGTCGCGGTGTCGCCGAGGAGGGTCCGCAGGCGCCCTGGGAGGAGGCCTCGCGCGGGGTCGACTGGGAGGCGCTGGGCGAGATCCGGCAGGCCGGCATGGGGCTGATGGAAGCCTTCGGGCAGGTCTGGAAGACCGGCACCAAGGAACAGCGCGAGAAGGCGCTGGCCGTCGTCAACGAGGCCCGCAAGAAGCTGTACCTCATCCTCGCCGACGAGGGCTGAGCCGTCGTGACCGGGTGCCCCGCGGAGCGATTCCGCGGGGCACCTTCCGCGTCCCCGCCCGGCTCAGCCGACCAGCCCCTCCAGCTTGCGCAGCGACTCGGTCAGGGCCGTCGTCGCCGAGTCCTTGAGCCGGGCCGCCATCAGTGACACCGCGGCACCGGTGAACTCGCCGTCGATGCGCAGCGTCGTGGCGTCTCCGTCCGGGGTGAGCGTGTAGCGGGTGGCGACGGTGACCGCCATCGGGCCCTTGCCGCGGATCGCGAACACCCGGGCCGGGTCCAGCTCCTCGATGGTCCAGTCGACCTCGGCCGGGAACCCCATCAGCTTCATGTTCTCCCGGAACGTGCCCCCGACGGTGAGCGATTGCGGGCCCCCGGAGGGGAAGCCGGTGTGGGTGGCGTTCCACTGCCCGTACGACGACCAGTCGGTGAGCTGCGCCCACACCTTGTCGGCCGGCGCCTCGATGCGTGCCTCCGCGCTGACTTCGGCCATACGACCACCCCTTCGGTTCGGGCGAATCCGGCTACGGTGCCGCGGAACGTAGCGGCAGGGCCGCGAACATTCAATACTGATGAACCGTCAGAGCGCGGAGGGTGCGGCCGCCGTCAGCCGAGGTGCCGGATCACCGCTATGTCGAACAGGTCCCACGCGCGCGGCAGGGCGCTCTCGTCATGGCAGTGCCACGCCTGCCAGAACAGGTCGGCGAGCAGCGCGTCCCGGGGCGCGTAGACCCGGTACACGTACTCCTTGCCGTCGATCGCCGGCAGTGCGACGAGCCAGCACCCGCCCCTGCCCTCCATGTCCTGAGTGACGTACGACGGCGTACGGCGGTTGCCCGGGCGGTAGTGTGCAAACCGGCGCGCGCCCCTCGGGGCGGATCGGCCGAAATCTCCTCCCCAGGGATGAGATCGCCGACGGTGATGTCCACTCTGCGTGGGACGCCCAAATGGTTCCGCTCGGGGATGACTCGGCCTGTTGTGGCTGATGGGGTGGGGTTGTGCAATCCCGTACCGCCCGTCCGACCGCCCCCGACTCCCCGGGGGCGCATCCGCACCAGGACGCCGCGGGGCTCGGCGTCGAGCTCGCGACGGTGGTCGCCGGTGCCCGCCGCCGGGCCGTGCGGGACGGCGACCGGCAGGTCGACACCGCCCATCTGCTGCACTCGCTCCTCGAACAGGACCCCGAGGTGCGCTCCGTCGTCGGTGGCCCGCCCCAACTCGCCCGGCTCCTCGGCTATCTGGTGCAGCGCAGCATCGGCTACGGCCTGCGCTGGCAGGGCAGCGTGGAGGACTCGGGCGCGATCGCCGTCGTACCCCGTCCCGCCACGGGCGACGCGGGCGACTGGTCCCCGGCGGCGGCCGACGCGCTGCACCAGGCCCGGGAGCGGGCGCGGCGGCGTGGCGGGTCCGCGGCCGACGCGCCCGATCTGTTCGCCGCGCTCGTCGCCGACCCGGACTCCCGGGCCGTCGAGGTGCTCGGGCGCGCGGGGATCGACGCGCGCGAGCTGTCCGACCGGATCGCCGCGCTGATTGCCGACCGGAGCGCCGAGCGCGGCGCCGTCCGGAGCGAGGCCGGGCCCGCAGGGTTCGGGGCGGCCACACCTGGAGGGGACGGGGAGTTCGCGCGGGACGCGGTCTGCTGAGACCGCGTCGGACCCGGACGGATCCCCTCCCGGCGTCCATCTCCTGAGACAGGTGTCAACGAGGATGACGCTCCTGTCGTCGCCTGTCATCATGTGCCGGTGCGTACCTCTGAGAGCAGTGAAAGCGGCGGCAGAGGCGTCGGGCTGGGTCTCGCGCTCGTCTCCGCGCTGGCCTTCGGCGGGTCCGGAGTGGCCGCCAAACCGCTGATCGAATCGGGCCTCGACCCACTGCATGTGGTGTGGCTGCGGGTCACCGGCGCCGCCCTGGTCATGCTGCCGCTCGCCTGGCGCCATCGCGCCCTGCCGCGCCGCCGTCCCGCGCTGCTCCTCGGGTTCGGACTGTTCGCCGTCGCCGGTGTCCAGGCCTGCTACTTCGCCGCCCTCTCCCGGATACCCGTCGGCGTGGCGCTGCTCGTCGAGTACTTGGCGCCCGCGCTGGTGCTCGGCTGGGTGCGGTTCGTGCAGCGGCGGCCCGTCACCCGCGCCGCCGCGCTCGGTGTCGTCCTCGCGGCCGGGGGGCTCGCCTGTGTGGTGGAGGTCTGGTCGGGGCTGAGCTTCGACGCGCTGGGCCTGGCGTTCGCGCTCGCCGCCGCCTGCTGCCAGGTCGGCTACTTCATCCTGTCCGACCAGGGCGGCGACGCGGGACCGGAGGCGCCGGACCCGCTGGGCGTCATCGCCTACGGCCTGATCGTGGGCGCCCTCGTGCTCACCGCCGTCGCCCGCCCCTGGGAGATCCACTGGGCCGCGCTCACCGGCTCGGCGCGGATGAACGGCACCGCCGTACCCGCCCTCGCCCTCCTCGTCTGGATCGTGCTCGTCGCCACGGTGGTCGCCTATGTCACCGGTGTGCTGTCGGTACGACGGCTGTCCCCGCAGGTCGCCGGGGTCGTGGCCTGTCTTGAGGCGGTGATCGCGACGGTGCTTGCCTGGGTGCTGCTCGGCGAGCATCTGTCCGCGCCGCAGGTCCTCGGCGGCGTCATCGTCCTGGTCGGCGCGTTCATCGCCCAGTCCGCCGCGCCCGCCAGGGGATCCCTGGAACCGGTGGCCGCGGGCGGCCCGGAAAGGGCGTTGTCCGGGGAGTGCACCTCCGCCTAAAGTGCTGGTCATGCCGTCCACGCTCGTACTTCCGCCGCCCGCCGCCTGAGGCGGGCCCCCGGGACACCCGCCCGGCGCGATCAGCGCCGGGCCGGACGGTGCTGCCCGCAGACGAAGTCCGCGCGACCCGATCGATCGGGCCGCCCCCGAACTTCCGCGCCTCTTGGGCGCGTTCCTGCGGAGAAACTTCCTTGTCGAACCCGAACTCGAACCCGAACTCGAACATCAACGCGAATCCGAACGCGAACCCGAACACTTCCATCGGCCTGCCCGTAGGGCGCGGTCTGCTCTATCTGATCGTCACCGGTGCCGCCTGGGGCACCGCAGGGGCCGCCGCCTCGCTGGTCTACCGGACCAGCGACATGGGCGCCTTCGGCCTCTCCTTCTGGCGCTGCGCGCTGGGTCTCCTGCTGCTGCTCGCCGGTCGCGGTCTGCGCCCGCGGGCCCGGCGGGGCGCGGCCGAACCGACGGCGCGCCGGGTGCTGAAGGCCCTCGCCACCGGGCTCGGCCTCGCGGTGTTCCAGACCGCCTACTTCGCGGCCGTGGCGGCCACCGGGCTCGCCGTGGCCACCGTCGTCACCCTCGGCGCGGGCCCCGTGCTCATCGCGCTCGGCGCCCGGCTGCTGCTCGGCGAACGGCTCGGCGCGGGCGGCGTCCTGTCCGTCGCCGGGGCCCTCGCCGGACTCGCCGTGCTGACCTTCGGGGACTCGGCCGCGGCCGTCCGCCCCGCGGGTGTGCTGCTCGCGCTGCTGTCGGCCGCGGGCTACGGCGCCATGACCCTGCTGACCCGCTGGTGGGGCCGGGACGGCGGCGCCGACGCGGCCGAGACCACCGTATGGGCCTTCGCGGTGACCACCCTGTGCCTGCTGCCGTTCGCGCTGCACGAGGGGCTGCTCCCGCACACCGGCCACCCGGCGCGGCTGCTGTGGCTCCTGTGCTACATCGCCGCCGTGCCCACGGCGCTCGCGTACGCCCTGTACTTCGCGGGCGCGGCCGTCGTACGGTCCGCCACCGTCTCCGTGATCATGCTGCTCGAACCGGTGACCGCGGCCGTGCTCGCCGTGCTGCTGCTCGGTGAGCGGCTCACGGCCACCACCGTGGCCGGAACCCTGCTGATGCTCACGGCGGTCGCGGGCCTGACCGTGAGCGAGACCGCGCTACGCGGGGGCGGCCGCCCGGCGGGGTCCGGTGACGACCCGGCCGCGCCGAAGGCGAGTCACTCCCCGGTGAGGTAGTCCGGCAGCTCGATCCCGGACGCCAGGTCGGCGTTCGGGATCGGGGCGTCGTACCCCTTGCGGAGCGGGACGACGCCGGCCCAGTAGGGGAGGGCGAGGTCCTCGGGCTCGTCGTTGGCGCCGCCGGTGCGGATCTTGGCGGAGACCTCGTCCAGGTCCAGGCGGATCACCGCGGTGGCGGCCAGCTCCTTCTTGTTCGCGGGCCGGGAGTCGGCGGCGCGCCCCGCCACCACATGGTCCACCAGGGCGTCCAGAGCGCGGCGCCGCTCCTCGGGGTCGGTGACCTCGTGCGCGATGCCGTGCACCACCACCGAGCGGTAGTTCACCGAATGGTTGAAGGCGGAGCGGGCCAGCACCAGACCGTCCACGTGGGTCACGGTCAGGCACACCTCGAGGCCCGGGTCGGCGGCACCGGTCATCCGCAGCGGGCGCGAACCGGTCGAGCCATGGATGTAGAGCCGCTCGCCCACCCGGCCGTACAGCGTGGGCAGCACCACGGGGGCGCCGTCGCGGACGAAGCCCAGATGGCAGACGTACCCCTCGTCCAGTATCGCGTGCACCACCTCCTTGTCGTACGACGCCCGTTCGGCGTCGCGCGTGGGCATGGTGCGGTCGGTCGGGGTGTAGGCGATGGGCTGGGTCTCAGCGGTCGTGCCCGGCATGACGGTCCCTCCAAGGCGGGTCGACAGGCGACGCCGACAGGCGATCGCTTTTGTACTAGCGCATAATGGGTTTTGTGCTAGGAGAGTATCGGATCGAGGGCCGCGGCGCAGCCGAGATCGCGGCCGATGTCGAGCGCGCGGTGGGTACCGGGGAGCTGCGTCCGGGCCAACCGCTGCCGCCCATGCGGGAGTTGGCCGCGCGGCTGGGGGTGAATCCGAACACCGTCGCGGCCGCGTATCGCACGCTGCGCGAGCGCGGGGTGATCGAGACCGCCGGGCGGCGCGGCAGCCGGGTGCGGCCCAAGCCGGTCACCACCGGGCGCGATCAGCTGCGGGTGGAGGTGCCGCCGGGCGCCCGCGACCTGTCCACCGGCAACCCGGACCCGGAGCTGCTGCCCCGGCTCGCCCCGGCGCTCGCGGCCGCGGCCGAGGCGGGGGACCGGCGGGCCGTCCTCTACGGTGACGAGCCGGTCGACCCCGGTCTGCTCCGCGTCGCCCGCGCCGAACTCGACGCCGACGGCGTCCCCGCGGGGTCCCTCACCGTGACCTCGGGCTCCCTCGACGCCATCGAGCGGGTCCTCGCCGCCCACCTCAGGCCCGGTGACGCGGTCGCCGTCGAGGATCCCGGCTGGGGCAGCGCCCTGGATCTGATGCCGGCGCTGGGCCTGCGCACGGTCCCGGTGGGCGTGGACGACGACGGGCCGTCGCCCGAGGACCTGGCCCGCGCCCTGGCCGACGGGGCCCGCGCGGTGCTCGTCACCGCCCGCGCCCAGAACCCGACCGGCGCCGCCGTGACCGCCGACCGCGCGCGAGCCCTGCGCGCGGTGCTGCGGGCCCGTCCGAACACCCTGCTGATCGAGGACGACCACGGCCACGGCATCGTGGACCTGCCCCCGCACCCCCTCGCGGGCGCCACCCGGCACTGGGCCTTCGCGCGGTCCGCCGCCAAGACCTACGGCCCCGATCTGCGCCTCGCCGTCCTCGCGGGCGACCCGGTGACCGTCGACCGGGTCCGCGGCCGGCTGCGCCTCGGCCCCGGCTGGGTGAGCCTGCTGCTCCAGCGCGCGTTGGCCCATCTGTGGAGCGGGGGAGCGGTGGACCGTACGGCGGTGGCGGAGTCGTACCGCTCCCGGCGCGAGCCCCTGATCGACGCCCTGGCCGCCCGGGGCATCGAGGCCCGCGGCCGCACCGGCATGAACCTCTGGCTCCCGGTCCCCGACGAGACCACCGCCGTGGCCCGGCTGCTCCAGTCCGGCTGGGTCGTCGCCCCGGGCGCCCGCTTCCGCCTGGCCAGCCCCCCGGCCGTCCGGATCACGGTGTCCCCGCTGACCCCGGCGGACATCGAACCACTGGCGGCGGCGATCGAGGCGGCGGTACGGCCGTCGCCGTCACGGGTCTACGGGTAGCGGTAGGTCATCTCCGCATAGGTCGTCTCCGGCCCCTCAGGCGCTCTTCTTCCCCCGCACCTGCGTGAGCGCCGCCCCCGCGAGCACGATCGCCGCGCCCACCGGTGTGTTCCAGTGCAGCGACTCCCCGAGGATCGCGACGCCCGCCGCGGTCGCGATCACCGGGATGAAGTAGGTGACCATCTGCGCCGTCGTGGGCCCGACTTCGGCGACCAGGCCGTACTGGAGGAGCACCGCGAGTCCCGTCCCGAGCGCGCCCAGCGCGGCGACGGCCAGCAGCGGCACCAGGGCGAAGTGCTGCGGCATGCCCGTGAACAGCGGTGTCACGACGGCCAGTTGCACCATGGCCACCAGCAACTGCCCGCCGGTCATCGACAGATGCGAGTTGCCCGTGCCCGCCAGCGTCCGCCGGACGTAGATCCAGCCCACCGGGTAGCTCAGCGAGGCGAGCAGGGCCATCGCCGTGCCGGTGGCGTCCAGGCCGTGGAAGCCCTGCCAGGCGCCGAGCACCGTCAGCACCCCGAGGAAGCCGAGCCCCAGCCCCGCCACCCGGACCCGGGTGGGCCGGTCCTCGGAGAGCGCGACCACGGACAGCGCCATCCCCCACAGCGGCGAGGTCGCGTTGCAGATACCGGCCAGGGTGGACGGGATGGTCAGCTCGGAGTAGGCGAAGAGGGAGAACGGCAGGGCGTTCAGGAAGAACGCGGCGACCGCCATGTGCGCCCACAGCCGGCCCCCGCGCGGCAGCCGCTCCCGCTTGACGGCCATCGCCGCCACCAGCACCGCCGTGCCGAAGACCAGTCGGCCGAGGGTGACCTGGAACGGCGCGTACCCGCTCGTGCCCACCTTGATCAGCAGAAAGCTGAAGCCCCAGATCAGGGACAGGGCGCCGAAGCGCAGCCGCCAGTCGAGGCGGGGGCGGGAGTCTGACTGGTCCGGGGTGGTGGGGGACTGCGTCCGTGATGCGGTGACCGTGCTCATGACGACAACAATGCGGGACCAAACTTCGTAGCACAATCGAGAAATACCACCGGGTATCTCGTAGGATCGCTTATATGTTGAACCTGGAGCGCCTGCGCACCCTGGACGCCCTGGCCCGGCACGGCTCCGTCAGCGCCGCGGCCGACGCGCTGCATGTCACCACGTCCGCCGTCTCCCAGCAGCTGGGCAAGCTGGAGCGCGAGATCGACCAGCGGCTCCTCGCCAAGAACGGCCGGGGCGTACGGCTCACCGACGCCGGCCGGCTGCTCGCGGAGCACGCGGCACGCATCCTGTCGCAGGTGGAGCTGGCCGAGTCGGACCTGGAGGCGCATCGCGGGCAGGTCGTCGGCGAGCTGCGTCTCTCCGCGTTCCCCACCGCCGCCCGCGGCCTGTTCCCGGTGGCGCTGCGGGCGCTGCGCGCCGAGCACCCGGGGCTGCGGGTGCGCTCCAGCGAGCTGGAGCCGGAGCAGGGCATCGCCGCCGTGGTGCGCGGCGACCTCGATCTCGCGGTGGTCCTGGACTGGTACAACAAGCCGATGCCGGTGCCCGACGGACTGGTCAAGGCACCGCTCCTGGACGATCCGGCCGAGGTCGCCGTGCCCGCCGGACACCGGCTCGCCGACCGCGAGGAGGTGGACCTCGCCGAGTTCGCCGAGGACGAGTGGATCACCTGGGGCGAGGGCGAGTTCTGCCACGAGTGGCTGATGTTCACCCTGCGCTCCAAGGGCGTCGAGCCGATCGTCGGCCACCGCGCGGGCGAGACCCACACCCAACTCCAGCTGGTGTCAGCCGGGTTGGGGGTGTGCATCGCCCCGCTGCTGGGCCGCCACCCGGTGCCGGACGGCGTGGTCCTCGTGCCGCTCACCCAGCGGGTGCGCCGGCATGTCTACGTCATCTGGCGGGCCGACGCCGATCGCCGGCCCTCCATCCGCGCGGCGGTCGAGGCCCTGCGCGAGGCCGCGCGGAAGGTCGGCTGACCCGGGATCACGGGGCGCCGAGTTTGCGGAAGTCCCAGGAGACGATCCGCTCCGGCACCAGCCGTGCCCACGCGTGCCGGCCGTCGTGCGGCAACTCGTCCAGGCCGAAGTACTTGCGGGCGAACGCCCCTTCCACGGGGGCGAGTTCGGGGCAGGGCAGCCCGGTGCGGGGCGCCTCGCCGACGAACTCCGCCCGGCCCGCCAGCTCGGCCCCGCGCAACTCGCCGTACTCCTCGCCCGAGTCGACCACCACCGCCACCCGGGGATCGCGGCCGAGCTGGGTCCAACGGCGGCTGCGCACCAGCGAGTAGAGCCACAGCGCGCCGCCGTCCCAGAGGAACCAGAGCGCGCTGGCGTGCGGGGTGCCGTCGGCGGAGACGGTCGCGACCCGGCAGGTGCGCTGCCCGGCCAGGAACGCGTCCAGCTCGCCGGGCGACATCATGATCCTGCGGCCCCGGCGCTGCTCGGTGACGGACATGCGGCCTCCTCGTCGTCGTGTTCGTCGTGCTCGCCGTACCGGAAAACCCTTCCGGCGGCGATCCTCTGACATCACGTCAGGAAAGGGAACAGCCCGGCCGTCTTCGTCTTCCCTCTCCCGCGCGGGGCCGTTACCCTCACCGCCCCGGCTCCGGCGAAAGGCAGGCGATGGCGGCGTACGAGCGACTGGGCGACCTCCTCGATCCCGCGCACACCGCGCTGCTGACCGTGGAGTGCCAGCGGGGCGTGGTGGGACCGGACGCCGCGCTGCCCGAACTCGCCCGCGCGGCCCGCTCCTCGGGGGCCCTCGGCCAGGTCGCCCGGCTGGTCGCCGGCGCGCACCGGGCCGGTGTCCAGGTGATCCACGCGATCGCCGAGCGCCGTCCGGACGGCCGGGGCGCGAGCCGCAACGCCCGGCTGTTCCGCGCCGCCGAACGGCTTCCCGTGCACCAGCTGTCCGGCAGTACGGCGGTGCGCGTCGCGCCGCCGATCGAGGTCGCCGAGGAGGATCTCGTCGTACGACGGCTGCACGGGCTGTCCCCGCTGCACGGGACCGGGGTCGACGCCCTGCTGCGCAACCTCGGCTGCCGCACCCTGATCGTCACCGGTGTCTCGGCCAACGTGGCGATCCCCAACGCGGTGTTCGACGCGGTCAACCTCGGCCACACCGCCGTCGTCCCGGCCGACGCCATCGCGGGGGTGCCCGCCGACTACACCGCCGCGATGATCCGCCACACCCTCGCCCTGGTCGCCACCGTCACGACCACCGACGAGGTGCTCGCCCGCCTCGGGCCCCCGCGCCGCGGCCGGCCCCAGTAACCTGGGGCGATGCTCAAGGAAGTCACCGCGACCCGCTACATCACGCCGCTGCGTGAGGGCGGCTCGCTGCCGGGGCTCGTCGAGGCCGACGACTTCGGGACCTACGTCATGAAGTTCACCGGAGCCGGACAGGGCCGCAAGACCCTGGTCGCCGAGGTGGTGTGCGGCGAACTCGCCCGGCGCCTCGGGTTCCGCACGCCCCGCCTGGTCACCGTCGAACTGGACTCCGTGCTCGGGCTCGGCGAACCCGAGCAGCAGGTGCAGGACCTGCTGCGGGGCAGCGGCGGCACCAACCTCGGCATGGACTTCCTCTCCGGCGCCCTCGGCTACGACCCGCTCGCCTTCGCGGTGAGCCCCGAGGAGGCCGGGCGGATCATCTGGTTCGACGCGCTGATCAACAACGTGGACCGCTCCTGGCGCAACCCCAACCTCCTGGTCCACCGGGGCGAGCTGTGGCTCATCGACCACGGCGCCACCATGATCTGGCACCACAACTGGCCCGCCGCCGAGAAGTCCGCCGCCCGCCCCTACGACGCCGCCGAGCACGCCCTCTCCGGTTTCGCCCCGGACCTCGCGGCGGCCGCGGCCGACCTCGCGCCCCGCGTCACCGAGGAGCTGCTCGCCGAGGTCACCGCCGAGATTCCGGACGCCTGGCTCACCGGCGAACCCGGCTTCGACACCCCGGACGAGCTGCGCCGGGCCTACGCCCGCCCGCTGCTCGCCCGCGCGGCCGTCATCGCCGAGCGCGTCACCGGCACCGGCACCCAGGAGGACAAGTGAGCGAGACCCACATCCACATGGCCGGCCATGTGACCGAGCGCCACATCACCCGGGCCGGCCAGGGCGGCGACCGGGACGTCTTCGAGTACGCGCTGATCAGGGTCGTACCCCGGATCGAACGCGGGGAGTGCCTCAACGCGGGCGTCGCCGTCTACTGCCGCGCCCGGGGCTACGTCGGCGCCCGCACCCACCTGGACGAGGACCGGCTGCGCGCCCTGGACCCGGCGGCCGACGCGGCCGGGATCAGGGCGGCGCTCACCGCGATCGAGCGGCACTGCGCGGGCGGCCCGGGGGCCGGGCAGGCGGCCGGGGACGACGCCGGGCGGCGTTTTCGCTGGCTGATCGCGCCCCGCTCCACCGTGGTCCAGCCCGGACCGGTGCACACCGGCCTGACCGCCGACCCGGCCGCCGAGACGGAGCGATTGCTGGACCTCCTGGTGAGGTAATGGATCACAACGGCCGGATGAGCCGTTGACACCGGGTGCCAGGGCTTCTAGCGTCGGGTGGGCTGAAGATACTAAGCGGTCGCTCACCGCACCGGAAGACCCTCGCGAAGGGTCGTACGGGTTCTCTCAAGGGCGAGGAGAAACAGCACATGTCCACCACTG
Source organism: Streptomyces sp. LaBMicrA B280 (assembly GCF_049222185.1). Classification (NCBI taxonomy): domain Bacteria; kingdom Bacillati; phylum Actinomycetota; class Actinomycetes; order Kitasatosporales; family Streptomycetaceae; genus Streptomyces; species Streptomyces sp. LaBMicrA B280. The sequence continues at coordinate 41,539 of NZ_JBMJCT010000009.1, forward strand.
AACAGCGGGTCGCGGTCGTCACCGGCGCCGCGCGCGGCATCGGCGCCGCCACTGCCGTACGGCTGGCCGCCGAGGGTCGCGCGGTCGCCGTGATCGACCTGGACGAGGCCGCCTGCAAGGACACCGTCGAGAAGATCACCGCGGCCGGCGGCAAGGCCGTCGCGGTCGGCGCCGACGTCTCCGACGAGGCGCAGGTCGAGGCCGCCGTCGCCCGGATCGTCGCGGAGCTGGGCGCCCCGACGATCCTGGTCAACAACGCGGGCGTGCTGCGCGACAACCTGCTGTTCAAGATGAGCGTCTCCGACTGGGACACCGTCCTGAACGTGCATCTGCGTGGCTCGTTCCTGATGACCAAGGCCGTGCAGAAGCACATGGTCGACGCCGGCTTCGGGCGTGTCGTCAACCTGTCCTCCTCCTCGGCGCTCGGCAACCGCGGCCAGGCCAACTACTCGGCCGCCAAGGCGGGTCTCCAGGGCTTCACCAAGACCCTCGCCATCGAGCTCGGCAAGTTCGGCATCACCGCCAACGCCGTCGCCCCCGGTTTCATCGCCACCGAGATGACCAAGGCCACCGCCGACCGCGTCGGCATGGGCTTCGACGACTTCAAGAAGGCCGCCGCCACCGCCATCCCGGTGCAGCGCGTCGGCGAGCCCGAGGACATCGCCAACGCCATCGCCTTCTTCACCGGCGAGGCGGCCGGATTCGTCTCCGGCCAGGTGCTGTACGTCGCCGGCGGACCGCTCGACTAGGGGACACCGCACATGACTTCCGCAGAACTCCCGCCCCTGTCCGGCAAGGTCGCCCTCGTCACCGGCGCCAGCCGCGGCATCGGCTACGGCGTCGCCGAGGCCCTCGTCGCGCGCGGCGACCGGGTGTGCATCACCGGTCGCAACGAGGACGCGCTCAAGGAGGCCGTGGTCAAGCTCGGCGCCGAGCGGGTCATCGGCGTGGCCGGCAAGGCGCACGACCTCGACCACCAGAGCGAGGCCGTCGAGCGCACCATGGAGGCCTTCGGCCGCCTCGACCACCTGGTCAACAACGCGGGCACCAACCCGGTGTTCGGGCCCATCGCGGACCTGGACCTGAACGTCGCCCGCAAGGTCTTCGAGACCAATGTGATCTCCGCCCTCGGCTTCGCCCAGAAGACCTGGCACGCCTGGCAGAAGGACAACGGCGGCGCGATCGTCAACATCGCCTCGATCGCGGGCCTCGCGCCCTCGCCGTTCATCGGCGCCTACGGCGTCAGCAAGGCCGCGATGATCAACCTGACCCAGCAGCTGGCGCACGAGTTCGCGCCGAAGGTGCGGGTCAACGCGATCGCCCCGGCCGTGGTCAAGACCAAGTTCGCCCAGGCCCTGTACGAGGGCCGCGAGGAGGAGGCCGCCGCCTCCTACCCGCTGGGCCGGCTCGGCGTGCCGTCCGACATCGGCGGCGCCGCGGCATTCCTCACCTCCGCGCAGTCCGACTGGGTCACCGGTCAGACCCTCGTCGTGGACGGTGGACTCTTCCTCAACGCCGGGGTGTGAAACCACCTCCCGGGCGCCGGATTCCGGACGGGCCGGCGCCCGGGCCACCGCACAGCGGACACCCGGCGGGATGACAACGTCGTCATCGCTTTTTCGATCAAGTGGCCATGTTCCAGGGGAGGTTGGGCGCGCTGACGCTGCGGTAAGGTCTGCCGACCTTGGTAGGCGGATCGAGGAGCGTGCGCGTTGTTCAACCGGAACCGATTCCTGCGGTCAGTCGCGGCGATCGCGTCCGTGTCGCTGATGACCGGCGGCTGCGGTCTGCTGTCCGACGGGGACTCGGGCAGTGGGAACCCGATCGTGGTCGGCACCACCAGCGCGCCCAGCACCCTGGACCCGGCCGGTGCCTGGGACGGCTCCTGGGAGCTGTACCGGAACATCTACCAGACGCTCCTCGCCTACCCGAACGGCGCGACGGCCCCCCAGCCCGACGCCGCCCAGAGCTGCTCCTTCGCCGACTCGTCGAGCCGCACCTACCGCTGCACGCTGCGCGCGGGCCTGAAGTTCGCCGACGGCGACCCGCTGAACGCCGAGGCGGTCAAGTACTCCGTCGACCGTATCCGCGCCATCAACGCCGCGGCCGGCCCCGCGGGACTGCTCGGCAGCCTGGACAGCGTGGACACCTCCGGCGACCGCGAGGTCGTCTTCCACCTCGGCAAGTCCGACGCCACCTTCCCGTTCGTGCTGGCCACCCCGGCCCTGTCGATCGTGGACCCGAAGGACTATCCGGCCCGCGCCCTGCGGGGGGACTCCGGCGCCGACGGCTCGGGGCCGTACCGGCTCCAGTCGTACCAGGAGGGCCGACAGGCCGTCCTGACCCGCAACGGCAACTACCACGGCTTCGCGCAGCGACAGAACGACGCGGTGACCATCCGCTACTTCCAGGACTCCGCGGGCATGGTCAAGGCGCTGCGCGACAAGCGGATCGACGTCACCTACCGCGGCCTCGCCGCCGATGACATCCTCGCGCTCCAGCAGCAGGGCAACTCCGACCTCCAGCTCGTGGACGGCGCCGGTACGGACATCAGCTACCTGGTGTTCGACCCCAAGGACCGCTGGGCCGGGCGGCCCGCCGTACGCAAGGCGATCGCCCAGCTCGTGGACCGGGGCGCGATCGCCCACAAGGTCTACAAGGACACCGTCGACCCGCTGTACTCGATGGTCCCCAAGGGCCTCGTCGGCCACACCACCGCCTTCTTCGACGAGTACGGCGACCCGAGCACCGGCAAGGCGCGGACGATCCTCCAGGACGCGGGCATCCACCAGAAGGTCCCGCTGACCCTCTGGTACACCACCGACCGGTACGGCTCCGAGACCGCCCTGATGTTCAAGGAGCTGAAGCGGCAGCTGGAGGGCTCCGGGCTGTTCACCGTCACCCTCGAGAGCCGCCCCTGGAAGAGCTATGTGGTCGGCTACCAGAAGGGCGAGTACCCGGTGTTCGGCCGCGGCTGGTCCCCGGACTTCCCCGACGCGGACAACTTCATCGCGCCCTTCACCGGCGAGCACAACGCGCTCGGCACGCCCTACCCGGCCAAGGACATCACCGACCGGCTGCTGCCGCACTCGCGGGCCCTGAGCGACCGCGCCAAGACGGTCGGCGACATGGAGCAGGCCCAGCGGATCATCGCGGGCGACGCCCAGTTGCTCCCGCTGTGGCAGGGGCGGCAGTACGTGGCGGCCAGCGACGACATATCCGGCGGCGAGCAGGCGCTCGACCCCTCGACGATCATGATGATGTGGACGCTGCACCGCAAAACCAGCTGGTGAGCGGTGGGGAGCGGACCTGCGGGGGCCCGTTGTCAGTGGTCGCCTGTAGGTTCTGGATCCTGAAGTGACCGCACGCGGTAATTGATCGACATCGTGAGGACGTTGACGTGACCGACATCGCCATGCTGCCCGAGTCCTGGCGCGGGGTTCTGGGCGACGAACTGGAGCAGCCCTACTTCAAGGAGCTGACCGAGTTCGTCGAGGAGGAGCGGGCGAAGGGCCCCGTCTACCCGCCGCGCGAGGAGGTCTTCGCCGCGCTGGACGCCACGCCGTACGACAAGGTGAAGGTCCTCGTCCTCGGCCAGGACCCGTACCACGGCGAGGGCCAGGGCCACGGGCTGTGCTTCTCGGTCCGGCCGGGCGTGAAGACCCCGCCCTCGCTGCGCAACATCTACAAGGAGATGCAGGCCGAACTGGACCTGCCCGTCCCGGACAACGGCTATCTGATGCCGTGGGCCCGGCAGGGTGTGCTGCTGCTCAACGCGGTCCTCACCGTGCGGGCCGGGGAGGCCAACTCGCACAAGGGCAAGGGCTGGGAGAAGTTCACCGACGCCGTGATCCGCGCGGTGGCCTCCCGTCCCGACCCGGCGGTGTTCGTGCTGTGGGGCAACTACGCGCAGAAGAAGCTCCCGCTGATCGACGAGGAGCGGCATGTGGTGGTCAAGGGCGCGCACCCCTCCCCGCTGTCCGCGAAGAAGTTCTTCGGCTCCCGCCCCTTCACGCAGATCAACGAGGCGATCGCCCGCCAGGGCCATGAGGCGATCGACTGGCGCATCCCGAACCTGGGCTGACGGTGGCCTCGGCGCCGCCTGACCGGTAATCCGGGCGGCGCCGGTTAGCGTCGGTGCACGACAGCGGACGATCGCCGGAGGACGCGGTGGCGGAGCGACGGGAACAGACGGCCCTGGACGAGGTGCTGACGCGGATCGGCCAGGTCGTGATGCTGCACCACGCCGGTGACCGCGAGGAGGCCCGCAGCCGCCTCCTCGACCTGTGGACGGAGATCGGCGAGGACGGGGATCCGCTGCACCGCTGCACCCTGGCGCACTATCTCGCCGACACCCAGGACGACCCCGCCGATGAACTCGCCTGGGACCTGCGGGCCTTGACGGCGGCCCGGGAACTGCCCGACGGCGACCCCCGGGGCGTGCCGGGCTTCTTCCCCTCCCTCCACCTCAACCTGGCCGCGGACTACGTGAAACTGGGCCGCACCGAGGCCGCCCGTACCCAGCTCGACCAGGCCCGCACCGCCGCGGACGCCCTCGCGGACGACGGGTACGGCGAGGGCGTCCGGGCGGCGATCGGTCGGCTGGAGCTGCGGCTGGCGGAGGGTGGTTCGGGGGGCGGGGGGTCCTGGGGGCCGCCCAGGCAGCGGCCCAGTTGAGGAGGCGGCTCTTCTTGGGGCGATTTGGGGGCGAGGGGGGCGCCGGTCGCTGTGGTGCCGCCCCGTTCAGTGACGGCCGTACGTCTGTTCGCAGATCTTCGACTCCGGGCTGTTGCCGCGCCAGCCGCCGTACTCGCGGCCCAGATCGCAGACGTCCGCGGGGACGCGCTGGGAGGTGCGCGGTGGCGCCTGGGCGGGGCGGTGGGCCTGGGGCGGCCGGGCGCGCGGGGGAGCGGCCGGGTGCGGGCCGGGCGCGCGGGGGAGCGGCCGGGTGCGCGGGCGGTGGCGCGGCCGGTTCTCCGTGCGGGGCGGGCTTGGGGGTGGGGGCCGGGCCTCCGGAGGGGCCGACCATCTCCAGGGCCTCGCGGGCCGGTGCCTGCACCACCCGTGGTGACGCGCTGCCGTCCGTGCGGGGCGCCGACTGCCGCGAGGGCGCGGCACTCGGCGGCGGTCCCGGTGCCGCCGTGTGCCGTACCGTCACACAGCCGGTGAGGGCCGAGACGGCGACGGTGACCAGAAGCGCTGCGGTGGTCGTCGTTCGATGCACCCGGGTAACGATGCTGGTTCCGGAGCCGGTTGGCATCAAAGAGTCGAGCCGGATGCCACCGCCCGGGTGAACTCCCGCACCGAACGAGGGGTTTCCGTCCCGCGCGGCTGACGCCTCAGGCGCCGGTGGCGCCGTCGATCCGCTCCCGGAGCAGATCCGCGTGCCCGTTGTGCCGGGCGTACTCCTCGATCAGGTGGGTGTAGATCCAGCGGAGCGTGAAGTGCTCCTCGCCGGCGCGGTCGGTACGCCGGGACAGCTCGTCGAGCGAGCGGCCCGCGGTGTCGCGCCGGGCCCGCTCGACCTCGGCCCGGTGGGTGGCGTACGCGTCCTGCCAGGTGTCCGCCTCCGTGACGTGGAAGTCGCCGTCCGGATCGTCCGCGGAGCAGTAGAGGACGCCGAGGTCCTCGTCCAGCAGCACCTCGTGGAACCAGAACCGCTCGACCTCGGCCATGTGCCGCACCAGCCCCAGCAGGGTCAGCTCCGAGGGCGGCACCGAGGCGGTGCGCAGCTGCGCGTCGGTCAGTCCCTCACACTTCGCGATCAAGGTCCGGCGATGGAAGCCCAGCCAGCCCTCCAGCATCTCGCGTTCGCCGGCGTTCAGGGCGGGTTCGTCGCGCTCGCTCGTCATGCCCTCATCCTCACCGGTCGAGTGCGCCCGCTGCCAGGGGATTTCAGCGGCCCGGCGGTCCGGCGGGCGGCCCCCGTATGCTGCCGGGGACGTACAGCTGGGCGAGCCGCAGGGGAGAGAAACGTGAAGGTCGGCTGCATCGGACTCGGGGACATCGCGCGGAAGGCGTATCTGCCGGTGCTGAGCGCGCTGCCCGGGGTCGACCTCCATCTGCACACCCGCACCCCCGCCACCCTCGCCCGGGTCGCCGACGGCCTGCACCTGCCCGCGGGACAACGGCACGCGAGCCTCGACTCGCTGCTCGCCGCCGGGCTCGACGCGGCCTTCGTGCACGCGCCCACCGCCGCCCACCCCGAGATCGTCGCCCGGCTGCTGACGGCGGGCGTCCCGACGTACGTCGACAAGCCGCTCGCCTTCCGGTTCGAGGACTCCGAGCGGCTGGTGGAGCTGGCCGAGGAGCGCGGCGTCTCCCTGTTCGTCGGCTTCAACCGGCGCTACGCCCCCGGGTACGCGCAGTGCCTGGAGCACCCGCGCGAGCTGATCCTGCTCCAGAAGAACCGGGTCGGGCTGCCCGAGGAGCCCCGCTCGATGATCCTGGACGACTTCGTGCATGTCGTCGACACCCTGCGCTTCCTGGCGCCCGGCCCGGTCGACGACATCACGGTCCGCGGCCGCGTCCGGGACGGGCTGCTGCACCACGTGGTGCTCCAGCTCGCCGGTGACGGCTTCACCGCGCTCGGTGTGATGAACCGGCTCAGCGGCTCGGCGGAGGAGATCCTGGAGGTCTCCGGGCAGGACACCAAGCGCCAGGTGCTCAACCTCGCCGAGGTGATCGACCACAAGGGCCAGCCGACCCTGCGCCGGCGCGGCGACTGGGTGCCGGTGGCCCGGCAGCGCGGCATCGAACAGGCGGTCCACACCTTCGTCGACGCGGTGCGCGCCGGGCGTACGCTCAGCGCCCGGGACGCGCTGGCGACCCATGAGCTGTGCGAGCGGGTGGTACGAGCGGTTCAGGACCTCCCCGGCGGGGCCTGAGCGCCCGCGCGCCCTCACCGGCGCACAGCGCGGCCAGCACCAGCAGCGCGGCGTGCACCGGCCAGTCGCCGTAGCGGACGTACGGCGTGATGCCGTGCGCCAGCGGTACGTCGTACACGCGTGCGGTGCTGGCGTCGGTGCCCAGCCAGGGGCCGAGCCGCTCCCCTCCGGGCCCGTACACGGCGGAGACGCCGGTGAGGGTCGCGTGGACCATCGGGCGGCCGGTCTCGGCGGCGCGCAGCGCGGCCAGCGAGGCATGCTGCTCCGGCGCCCAGCTGTGCTGGAAGGTGGAGGTGGAGGACTGCCCGAGGAGCACGTCGGCGCCGTCCTCGGCGAGATGCCGGCTCATGTCGGGGAACGCGGTCTCGAAGCAGATCAGCGGTCCGATCCGCAGTCCGTGCCCCACGTTCATCACGACCTGTTCGGTGCCGCGCCTGCGGTCCTCGCCGGCCGCCTTGCCCACCGAGGTGGCCCAGCCGAGCACGGAACGGGCGGGTATGTACTCGCCGAACGGGACGAGACGCATCTTGTCGTACCGGTCGCCGGTCGGGCCGTTCGGGCCGATCAGCACCGAACTCTTGTAGATCCCGGGCCGGTCGGAGCGGCGGGCGTCCACATTCACCAGGACGTCGGCACCGGTCGCGCGGGACAGCGCGGCGATCCGCCGGGACAGATCGGGGCGGTCGGCGAGGTCGTAGCCGACGCTGGACTCGCCCCACACCACCAGGTCGACGTCCTGCCCGACGAGCCGCCGGGTCAGCTGTTCCTCCCGGTCGAAACGCACCTCCGGGCTGTCCCGCCCGGCCACGACGCCCGGCTGTACGACGGCGATCCGCGTCCTGCCGTCGATCCCCGGCCGGGGTGCCCATGCCCAGGCGGCGGTGGTCGCGGCGGCGGTGGCGACGACCGCGGCCACCGCCGGCATCCGCGCCCCGCGCATCGCGATCAGCACGGCGACCGACACGTTCACGGCGACCACCAGGAAGCTCAGCAGCCACACCCCGCCGACCGAGGCCAGCCGCAGTGCCGGTGCCACCTGCCACTGGCTCGCGCCCAGGATGCCCCAGGGTCCGCCGAGCCCCTGCCAGGAGCGGACCAGCTCCACCAGCAGCCAGCCCGAGGGGAGCGCGAGGAGTGCGACGGCGCACCGGCCGGGGGAAGGGGTGCCGCCCAGATACCGGCGCACCAGCCAGCCCCAGGGCATCCAGAGCAGCCCGAGCAGCGCGCCGATCAGGAAGATGAACACATGCAGGCTCGGCAGCAGCCAGTGGTGCACCGCCACCAGATATCCGAAGCCGCCGCACCAGCCGTCGTACGCCGCCCGCCGCCCGGTCGGCGCCGAGCGGGCCAGCAGCAGCCACGGGACCAGGGCGAGGTACGCGAACCACCACAGCGACGGCGCCGGGAACGCCAGTACGGGCAGGGCGCCCGCGAGGGCGACGACGGCGGAGCGCCGCCAGGGGGAGGTCAGCCAGCGCGCGGACATCGTCATACGGAGCCTCCCTACCCCAGGGCTCCAGTGTGCGCGCCGCAAGCGATCTACGACAGGGGGCCTTGTGGCCCCTGCGGTCACCGCTCGGGGCGTCACCGCTCAGCCGACGGTCACCCTCCCGGTCCCCCTTGCCCGCACGCCGCCGGTTCAGACCTCAGCGCGCCGTCCTGCGCCACTTCTCCGTGGCCACGACCTCGCCGATCCGCCAGCCCTCGGGTGTGCGCAGCAGCCCGAAATCGTACCGGCCACCGCACTCCAGGTCCGGCGCCGCCGGGCCGTCCCCGTCGCCGAGGCGCATCGGGTTGAAATAGTCGGCCCGCACCCGCGCGGTGTCCCCGGTGTCATGCTCCAGGATCCCGAACCGCACCCGTCGGTTGACGATCAGATGCTGTCGTACGGCGAACCGCGCCAGGTTCTCCGCGAGCCACCCGGCGACCTGCCCGGCCTCGCCCTCGATCCCGCCGGACGAACGGTAGTCGGCCCTCCCCCCGGGCGTGAACAGGCCCGGGTACGCCGTCCAGTCACCGTCGTCCACCGTCACCGCGTACGCGGTGACCAGCTCGTCCACGGCCAGCCGGTCCAGCACGGTCGCGAGTTCCGCACGCTGCGTCATCGGCTCAGTCTTGGCCACGACGGGGGCGCAGCCAAGGGTCATGCGGGAAATTCGGCGGTTCGGGCGAGCGGGAAAACCGGTGGCGGGACCGCGTCCGACCATCGAACCTGCCCTCCGTGAACGATCAATACCGCGCCGCCGAACCGAAGTTCCGTATCCGCGCCCGCTACACGGACACCACGGTCACCGTGTACCAGGCTCGCCGGGGAGGCCGCGCGGCGGTACGCCGATGAGTGGGTCGTCGGCGTCCAGGACGTGACACCGCCGGCCCGGCGCGTGCACGCGGCGGTGCGGGCCGGGCAGGACGAGGAGGCCGGGGCACTGCTGCCCGAGAAGCGGGCGTATCCGGTGGGAGAGGACGTGCTCGCCCGCCTGGGAGCGTAGGGCGCGGTCAGGCCGCCTTGATGATCTCCTCGCGGATCGCCTTGGCCCACTCCACGACCAGCAGCTCGTACTCCGTGCGTTCCTGGGTCGAGAGGGAGCCGCCCGTGCGCAGCCACAGCGCCCGGATCTGCTCGTTCACCTCGGCGGCAGACCGTGCGGAACCAGGGGGCGGGAAATGGGGGGACATGGGGAACAGCCTAGGGGCAAGGGCTGACACTGCGCTACCGCACCGCTACGCAGAACGTATGTGGTTGGTCACCGGCCCCGCCGGTCGCGTCCGGTGGTCGACCCAGTTCAGATGGCATATGCCGGGCTGGGTTGACGCCGGGTGATGCCCGGGAGATGGCCGAAACGGGGGTGTGGACCCCTGTGGGGCCGGTTGTGAGTGGGTCAACTGCCCTTTTTGGCAGGGGATTTCAGGAGGCCGCCGCAGGGCCCCGCACGGTCCAGCCGGGTGCCTGCGGGCGGGCCGTCAGGTCGTCGTGATGGACGGGGGAGCCGCAGGCGCGGCAGGTGGTCACCGGGACCAGCTCATGGCCGCAGCTGTGTTCCGTGATCATGGGCAGATCGGTGTGGTGACGCAGATGGCGGTCGCCCCACTCCTTGAGCGCCATCAGGACCGGCTCCAGCTCCAGGCCCGCCGCGGTCGGCCGGTAGTCGAAGCGCCGGGGGTGCTCGCTGTAGGCGCGCTTGGTCAGCACCCCGGCCGCCACGAGCCGGCGCAGCCGGGCGGCCAGGATGTCCCGCGGCGCGCCGATGTTGCGCGCCAGCTGGTCGAACCGGCCGTTGCCCAGGCACACCTCCCGCAGCACGAGCAGGGAGTACTTCTCGCCCACCACCGCGAGGGTGTCGGCGATGGAGCAGGGGCGCGGGTCCTTCGGTGCGGCCATGCGGCCCAGTTTACGTGAGGGTTTGTTTTTCCAACTCACACCGCTAGGGTGAGTTCGGATTTCCTACTCACTGGTAATCACGCTCATGAACGAGCCCGCTCCGCCGCAGGAGGCCGCACCATGCGAGACGCAGTGATCGTCGAGGCCGTACGCACCCCGATCGGCAAGGGCAAGCCCACCGGCGCCCTCGCCCAGGTGCACCCCGTCCAGTTGCTCGCCCACACGCTGGAGACCCTGGTCGAGCGCTCCGGTGTCGACCCGGCGCTGATCGACGACGTGATCGGCGGCACCGTCGACCAGGTCGGCGAGCAGGCCATGAACACCACCCGGTACGCCGTGCTCGCCGCCGGACTGCCCGACACGGTCCCGGCCACCACCGTGGACCGCCAGTGCGGCTCCTCCCAGCAGGCCGTGCACTTCGCCGCCCAGGGGGTGATGGCCGGCGCGTACGACATGGTCGTCGCCTGCGGTGTGGAGTCGATGAGCCGGGTGCCGATGTGGTCCAACGTGCCCGCGGGCGAGGACCCCTTCGGACCCGGCGTCGCCGCGCGCTACCCCGAGGGCCTGCTGCCGCAGGGCATCAGCGCCGAGCTGATCTCCGCCAAGTGGCTGCTGACCCGTGCGGAGATGGACGCCTTCGCCCTCTCCTCGCACCACAAGGCCGCCGAGGCCTGGGCGGCGGGGCTGTTCGACGCCGAGACCGCGCCCCTGGAGGGGGTCACCCGCGACGAGTGCGTACGGCCCGACAGCACCCCGCAGATCCTCGGCGGCCTCAAGCCCGCCTACTACGCCCCGCACTTCGCCGAGCGCTTCCCGCAGATCGGGTGGAACATCACCGCGGGCAACACCAGCCCGCTCAACGACGGCGCCTCCGCCGTCCTGATCACCTCCGGCGAGACCGCCGCCCGGCTCGGCCTGCGCCCGCTGGCCCGGCTGCACAGCTTCGCGGTCACCGGCTCCGACCCGCTGCTGATGCTCACCGGCGTCATCCCGGCCACCGAGAAGGTGCTCGCGCGGGCCGGCCTCTCCCTCGGCGACATCGACCTGTTCGAGGTCAACGAGGCGTTCGCCAGCGTCGTCCTCGCCTGGCAGCGGGAGACCGGCGCCGACCTGGGCAAGGTCAATGTGAAGGGCGGCGCCATCGCCCTCGGCCACCCGCTCGGCGCCAGCGGCACCCGGCTGACCACCACCCTGGTGCACGCGATGCGCGAACGGGGCGCCCGCTACGGCCTCCAGACGATGTGCGAGGCGGGCGGCCTCGCCAACGCGATGATCCTGGAAGCCGTCTGACCCGAGGTCAGCGGACCCCGGTCACCTGCCGCGCAACCGGTGCCGCTGCCGCCACGCCACCACCGTGCCCGCCAGGGCCGGTACGGCGATGCAGGCCATCGCGAGCAGGAACACGGGCGAGGTCGGCGTGGCGGCACGGGCGCCGGCGACCGCGTAGGCGGCGGTGTTCGGGACCGACCCGAGCGCCGTCGCCAGCAGGAACGGCAGCCAGCCCATCCGGGAGACCGCCGCGCAGTAGTTCGCCGCCCAGAACGGCACCCCCGGGAAGAGCCGCGCGGCCAGCATGGACCGGAACCCGTGCCGGCTGAGCTGCCCGTCCGCGGCCCGCAGCCACCGGCCGCGCAGCAACGGGCGCAGCGCGTCCTGCCCGAGCAGCCGCCCGAGCCCGAAGGCCACCCCGGCCCCGAGCACCGTCCCGGCGAGCGCGGTCCCGAGGCCCAGCCGGGAGCCGAACAGCGCGCCCGCGGCCAGGTTCAGCAGGGGCCGCGGCACGAACGCCACCGTGCACAGCCCGTATCCCGCCCCGAACGCCAGCACCGCCATGAGCCCGCCCGCCCGCGGCGGCCAGCCCTGGGTCAGCAGGCGCTGCGGATCGAACAGCAGCACCAGCGCGCCCGCGGCCGCCAACAGCGCGAGGAGCAGCGACAACCGTGCCCACGGCGACAGCAGCGCGTGGGTGCAGCGGGCGGTGAACCCCGCGCGGGGCACGGGCGGCGCGGGGACGGTGGTGGCATCGAGCACGTGACCCCCTGGGAGACATCGACGGCCGACGCCGATGATAGAGGGCCGCCGGGACGGCCCTGCCACAGGCGTGGACCGGTGCGGCTGACCGGGTACTTGACGGGGACACGCGCGGCCCGGCAGCGGTCAATCACGGAGCGTGACTGCTACGTATGCTGCACATGAAGCGAAACAAACGCTCGTCGCCACTCGGCGGACACACACGGACCTCGCGGCTCGCCGCGGCGGCGCTGACCCTCGCCTTCGGCGTGGGCGGCTCGCTGGCGCTGGACACCGGGGCCCTCGCCCGGCCGCAGCCGCGCCAGGGCGGTTCCACCCTGCTCGACGAGACGTTCACGCAGGCCACGGCCCCGGAGTTCACCGGGGTCGGTTCGGCTTGCCTCACGGGCGCGCCCCAGGTCGCCGCCCTGCCCGGGCCGGGCGACCACCCGCTGGGCGGCTGCACGGAGGGCACCGGCCCCGTGCCGCCCAACAACGCGGCCCCGCACGGATACCTGCGGCTGACGGACTCCTCGAACGACCAGTCCGGCGCGGTCCTCTACAACCACGCGCTGCCCGCCAACCAGGGCCTCGACGTCACCTTCGACCAGTGGCAGTACGGCACCACCACGGGCCAGATCGCCCCGGCCGACGGCATCTCGTTCTTCCTGGTCAACGGCGACACGCAGCTGACCCACCCCGGCGCCTTCGGCGGCAGCCTCGGCTACGCGCAGAAGCTGCCCGACGACGACCCGAGCGCCGAGTTCCAGCCCGGTGTGGACCGCGGCTACCTGGGCGTCGGGCTCGACGTCCTCGGGAACTACTTCGGCGACTGGGAGCACCGCGGCAACGGCTGCCCGCCCGACCAGCGCTCGCCCGCCGGAACGGCCTTCCACGTGCCCGCGCCCGGGGCCAACATGGTCACGCTGCGCGGTCCCGGTGACGGCATCGAGGGCTACTGCTTCCTCACCGCCACCACGAGCAACTTCTCGACCACCGGACCCTGGCCGTCGACCCTTCCCGGCCAGCTCCAGGGGCCGACCACCACGGTGTCGAGCGACCCGGTCCAGGCCGAGGCGGACCTGGAGCCCTCGCGCCGCCGGGTGCACGTGGTGATCACCCCGGCGCCCGACCCGCAGGTCACCGTGTCCATCGACTTCAACGACGGCAACGGCTTCCAGCAGGTGCTCCAGACGGCCGCGCCGACCCCCGTGCCGCCGACGTACAAGTTCGGATTCGCGGGCTCCACCGGCCTGTTCACGGACACCCACCTCATCCGCAACGTGGTGGTCCGCAGCGAGCAGCCGCTGCCCGAGCTGAACCTGGTGAAGCAGGTCAGGCAGCCGCTGCCCGGCGATCTGACGATCGGCTCGCAGGTGCCGTACGACTTCGTGGTCACCAACTCGGGCGGTACGACCATCGACGACCTGGCCGTCGACGACCCGAAGGTCGGCCCGGTCTCCTGCCCCGTGGCCAGCCTCGCGCCCGGCCAGACCGTCACCTGTACGGCCACGTACACGGTGACGGCCGCCGACGCCGCCCACGGCTCGATCGACAACACGGCCATCGCCACCGGTACTTCGGACGGGGACACGGTCACCTCGCCGCCGTCCTCGGAGAGCGTGCCGATCGAGCGGGTGCCGGGCATCGAGGTCGAGAAGCAGGTGGAGACCCCCGGTCCGTACTCGGTCGGGCAGACGGTCACCTACCGCTACACCGTCCGCAACACCGGTGGTGTGGAGCTGACCGATGTCGCGGTGCACGACGACCATGTGCAGGACATCACCTGCGAGTCCACCACGCTCGCCCCGGCGGAGGAGGCCGGTGACAGCACCACCTGCACCGGCACCTACACCATCACCGCGGCCGACGGCACGGCCGGTTCCGTGACCAACACCGCCACGGCGACCGGCACCGCGAACGGGGAGACCGTCACCTCGCCGGAGACGTACCAGACCATCCCCGTCGGGCAGCCCCACCTCACGCTGCACAAGCGGGTCGTCTCCAGCGGTCCGTTCCAGGTCGGCTCCACGGTCCAGTACGCGTACACCGTGACCAACACCGGCAGCACCCAGCTGCACGACGTGCATGTCGCGGACGACCGGGTCGCCACGGTGACCTGCGACGACACCACGCTGGCGCCCGGTGAGACCACCCTGTGCCACGGCTCGTACCAGATCACCCAGGCCGACATCGACATCTGCCTGGAGAACGCCGGCGGTGACGGCGGCGCCGTCGAGTGCCGGATCACCAACATCGCCCAGGCCGGTGCCACCGACCCGCAGGGCCGGGACATCGTCAGCGAGCCCGCCTCAGCCACGGTGACCGTCCGGGTCGAGCCGGAGCCGTGCCCGCCGAAGCCGGAATACGGCAAGCCGGAGTACGGCAAGCCGGACGACAGGGGCGGCTGCTACAAGCGGGGCCGCCACAGCAAGGTCTGACGCACCCTCCGCACCGCACCGGCGCCGCCCCTGCCAGGGGCGGCGCCGGTCGTCCGTGTGCGCCCGCCCTTGTGCGCGGGAAGGACCGCCGCCCGGAAACCGGTGGAAAACCATTCGACGCCGGACATCCCGTCGGCGATGATCGATGACATGTTCCGGTACGCCTTCCACCTCGCAGCATCCGCGGTCGCGGATGTGCCGAAGGCTGCCGTTCCCACGCTCGCGGCCGCTGTCGACGGCGCCCGAAGCTGACCCTCCCCGGATCGTCCGGCGGACCCCGCAGGGGGAGGGTCGGCCAACCGGCGGGGTCCCGACTTCCGTACGACAGCGAAGGCTTCGAGGTACAGCCATGTCCAAAACGGCCTACGTGCGCACCAAGCCGCACCTGAACATCGGCACCATGGGTCATGTCGACCACGGCAAGACCACCCTGACCGCCGCCATCACCAAGGTCCTCGCCGAGCGCGGCACCGGCACCTTCGTGCCCTTCGACCGCATCGACCGCGCCCCCGAGGAGGCCGCGCGCGGCATCACCATCAACATCGCGCACGTCGAGTACGAGACCGACACCCGCCACTACGCCCACGTGGACATGCCAGGTCACGCCGACTATGTGAAGAACATGGTCACCGGCGCCGCGCAGCTCGACGGGGCGATCCTGGTCGTCTCCGCGCTCGACGGGATCATGCCGCAGACCGCGGAGCACGTCCTGCTCGCCCGGCAGGTCGGCGTCGACCACATCGTCGTCGCCCTGAACAAGGCGGACGGCGCGGTCGACGAGGAACTGATCGACCTGGTCGAGCTGGAGGTGCGCGACCTGCTCACCGCGCAGGGCTACGCGGGCGACGCGGTACCCGTCGTACGCGTCTCGGGGCTGCGGGCGCTCGCGGGCGACCCGCGCTGGACGGCGTCCGTCGAGGCGCTGCTCGACGCGGTGGACACATACGTGCCGATGCCCGAGCGGTATCTCGACGCGCCGTTCCTGATGCCGGTGGAGAACGTGCTGACCATCACCGGGCGGGGCACGGTCGTCACCGGCGCCGTGGAGCGCGGCACGCTCAAGCTCGGGGACCGGGTCGCGGTGCTCGGCGCGGACGGCGTCGAGACCGTCGTCACCGGCCTGGAGACCTTCGGCAAGCCGATGCCGGAGGCACAGGCCGGGGACAACGTGGCCGTGCTGCTGCGCGGCGTGCCCCGGGACGCGGTGCGGCGGGGGCATGTGGTGGCGGCGCCGGGCAGCGTGGTGCCGGCACGGCGGTTCACGGCGCGGGTGTATGTGCTGTCGGGGCGCGAGGGGGGTCGTACGACACCGATCGCGACGGGGTACCGGCCGCAGTTCTACATCCGTACCGCGGACGTGGTCGGGGACGTCGACCTCGGCGCGGCGGCCGTGGCCCGGCCCGGTCAGACGGTGGAGATGACCGTCGAACTGGGGCGAGAGGTGCCGCTGGAGCCGGGGCTCGGCTTCGCCGTCCGGGAGGGCGGCCGGACGGTCGGCGCGGGCACCGTGCTGTCCGTCGGTTCGTAGGGCCCCCGCGGGGCGCGTCACAATGAAGCTGTGACCGAGCAGATACCCGTCTTCCGCACCACCGACCACGGCGCCGCCAAGCTCATGCCCGATGTGGACCGGGAGCGCGCCTGGCTGCTGACGGTCGACGGGGCGCCGCAGTCGTACGTCGACCTGGACGAGCCGACACACCTGGAGTTCGAGTACGCGCGCCGGCTCGGGCACGCGCTGGACACGGTGGCTCCCGAGGGCCGGGCGCTGGACGTGCTGCACCTGGGCGGGGGAGCGCTGACCCTGCCCCGGTACGTCGCGGCGACCCGGCCCGGTTCCCGGCAGGACGTCGTGGAGGCCGACCGGGGCCTGCTGGACCTGGTCGCCGAGTATCTGCCGCTGCCCCAGGGCGCGGGCGTCGCGGTGCACGCCGCCGACGCCCGCGCCTGGCTGGGGACCGCGCCGGACGACGCGGCGGACGTGCTGATCGCGGACGTCTTCGGCGGCTCCCGGGTCCCGGCCCATCTCACCACCCTCGCCTACGCCCGGGAGGCCGAGCGGGTGCTGCGGCCCGGCGGGACCTATCTCGCCAACCTCGCGGACGCGGCGCCGTTCGCCTTCCTGCGCTCCCAACTGGCCACGTTCGCCGCGGTCTTCGAGGAGCTGGCGCTGGTCGCCGAGCCGGGGGTGCTGCGCGGGCGGCGGTTCGGCAACGCGGTGCTCATCGCCTCGCACCGGCCGCCGGACGTGGCCGCGCTGGCCCGCCGGGTGGCGGCGGACGTCTTCCCCGCGCGGGTC
The DNA here is from genome assembly GCF_049222185.1 of Streptomyces sp. LaBMicrA B280. NCBI lineage: Bacteria > Bacillati > Actinomycetota > Actinomycetes > Kitasatosporales > Streptomycetaceae > Streptomyces > Streptomyces sp. LaBMicrA B280. Next base: position 58,552 of record NZ_JBMJCT010000009.1, read on the forward strand.
GAACACGGCGCCGCCGTACGGCAGTTCATCGGCGGCGCCCGACCGGTCGAGGACGCGGACGCCGTGCCGTCGCCGGTGCCGCCGGGCGGCTCGTTCGGCATCGGCTGACCGCCGGGCGCGGGGACGTCCGTCCGCCGCGCCCGGCGCCCCGCGTCAGTCCGACGTGGGGGTGCCGTGCAGCCGTACCGAGCCCAGGATCTTCATGATCGTGGCCTGCGGGACCTCGTCCTTGACGCCCTTGGCGCCGTAGAAGTTGAACGACACGTAGTCGTGCGCCGAGTTCTGGAAGCCGAAGGTGAGGGCCTTGCCGTCGCTCGCGCACTTGCCCTTCTGCGGGCTGCCGCTCGACCTCGCCCAGGCGTAACTGCCCTTGATGCCGGACGTGGTGGTGAAGGGGGTGGCCTTCTTGTCGAAGGTGATGGTCTTCTTGTCCGGCTGGGTGTAGCCGCCGTAGACCCACCAGGCGGGGGTGTTGACGGCGATCTGGTCGGTGTTCTTCGCGCCGCTGGCGCCCTTGCTGCCGACGACCGCGAGCGGGGTGTCGTCGGTGCGGCCGTCCTTGTCGTCGTCGGACGTGCACCACTTGGGCTGGTCCTCGGCGGTGCCCGACATCACGATCAGCGGCTTGCCGTCGGTGGACTTGTGGTCCTCGAAGCCCATCTCCATGTCGGGCGCCTGGGCCTGCCAGTCCGAGGGCACGTCATAGGCTATGCCCCACTTGGGGTTCACCACGACCTTCCAGCCCGGCACGGTCGGCTTCTCGCTCTCCGCGGCCCGCGGGTTGTCGGTGGCGGCGGAGCCGGACGACGCCCCGGTCGGCGACTGGACGGCGTGCGTGTTCCTGCCGTCCGCCTTGTCGTCCTTGCTGTCCTTGCCGTCCTTGGCACCGCCGAGGACCAGGACACCGGTCACACAGGCGGCGACGACCACGGCGGCGGCCGCGACGATCGCGATCAGCTTCGTACGGTTGCCGCCGCCGTCGCCGCCGTTGCCGCCGCCCTGCGGGGACTGCTGGATCGGCACCGTGGGCTGCTGCTGCCCCCACTGCGGCTGCTGCTGCCCGTACGGGCCGGGAGCCCCCGGGTACGGGCCCGGCCCCGGGGGCTGACCGGCTCCCGGCTGCTGACCGGCCCCGGGGTGCTGGCCCCCCTGCGGGTACTGCTGGTACCCGGGCTGCTGGTACGGATTCGGTTGCTGCTGGTAACCCGGCTGCTGGTACGGGTTCTGCTGCGGGTTCTGCGCGCCCCCGGGCGGCTGCTGATCTGGCCACATGGCCGACAACACTAGTGCGGTGGCGGCACGGTTCGGTCACGGGATCTCGTCAGGGCCGTAGCGAAGCGGTGCGAAGGGCATGCGGCGCGGGTGGGGGCCGCACTGGTCAGCACCGCCTACTCGCCGGTAACATCGCGCCCATGACTGTTGACAGCGCCTCGATGGGCGAGATGCTTGCCACCGCGGTCCCGATGGTGCGGACCCTGAACCTGGAGTTCGTCGAGGTGACCGCGGAGCGCGCCGTGCTGCGGCTCCCGGACCAGCCGGACTACCACAACCACATCGGCGGTCCCCACGCCGGCGCGATGTTCACGCTGGCCGAGTCCGCCAGCGGCGCCATTGTGCTCACGGCCTTCGGCGACCAGCTCTCGCGCGCGGTGCCGCTCGCGGTCCGGGCCGAGATCGGCTACAAGAAGCTGGCCATGGGCCCGGTGACGGCGACGGCGACGCTGGGCCGTCCGGTGGCCGAGGTCGTCGCCGAGCTGGACGCGGGCGGGCGGCCGGAGTTCCCGGTCGCCATCGCCATCGAGCGTGAGGACGGCGCCGTCACCGGGGAGATGACGGTGGTGTGGACCCTGCGGCCGAACGGCTGAGCAGACCGGTACAGCAGGGCCTCCGGCGTGGGTCGGGGGCCCGCGTCCGCAGGAAGGAGGGGCCCCTGAGCGGGGGCCCCTCCCGCGTTTCCCGGCACCGGGCTCATTTCAGGTCTTCTGGCGCTTTCCGGCCCGTGCGCATCCTCGCCAGGGGCCAAAGGTCATGCGGAATTTACAGACACGGTCCCGGTGTCACGGCGTGTTGCGGCCGGGTGAGTGGATGGTGAAGCAGGTACGTGCTTTGACGGGCTTGTGGCGATGTGGCGCGTGGGCTCGGGTGAGCGGGCGCCCGCACCGATGACCCGGAAGCGCCGATTTCTCGGCGCTTGCGGCGAATTCGGCGGCCTGGCCGGATCAAGGCCACGGCGGGCGCGCGACGGCCGTCGTTGTTGACCCGCGAGTAGCCCCTCGCTAGTTTCCGATGCCCTCGCACCGACGAGTTCCGCCGCACAAACCCCCACCGTGCTTTTGCCGATTGTGTCGGAGTCTCATGACCTCCCCTGTGCGCGCCCATGATCTGATCCTGTGCCTCACCCCGTTCGCCGAGCCCGACGCGGGTCTCGCCGCGGCCGCCACCGGCGCCGGCGCGCTCGGCGTCCTCGATCTCGGCACCGGCGACCGAATATGCCGACAGGAACTGTCCCGGCTGAGAAGAACGGCGCCGGGCCGGTACGGCGTCCGGGTGACCGCCCGGTGCGCCCTCACCCCGGCCGACCTGTCCGACGGCCCCGACCTCGTCGTCCTCGCCGCGGACCTGACGGCCGCCGACACCCCCTGGAGCATCGCCGAACTGGCCGCCGAACGACGGGTATTGGCCGAGGTCACCGATCTGCCGCAGGCGCGGGCCGCCGTCCGGGCCGGTGCCCAGGGGCTGATCGCCCGGGGCGCCGAGAGCGGTGGCCGAACCGGTGCGCTGAGCACCTTCGTGCTGCTCCAACAGCTCGTCGCCGACGCGGAGTTGGCCGACTCGCCCGTCTGGGCCTGCGGCGGTGTCGGGCCCCGGACGGCGGCCGCCGCCATGGCGGGTGGCGCCGCCGGTGTCGTCCTCGACAGCCAGCTCGCCCTGCTGCCCGAGTCCCGGCTGCCGGAGGCGGTCCGGGCGGTGCTGCGGTCCCTGGACGGCGCGGAGACGGTGGTGCTCGGCGGGCACCGGGTGCTGCGCCGCCGCGGCCCCGACGCGCCGCAGCTCCCCGCCGACGACCCCACGGCCATCGCCGCCCTCCTCGGCGCCCGCGACCCGGCCCACCAGCTGCTCCCCGTCGGCCAGGACGGCTTCCTCGCCGCCCGGTTCGCCGAGCGCTGGGGGGATGTGCGGGGCGTGGTACGGGGGATGACGGCGGCGATGCGGCCGCAGTCGGAGCCGGAGTCAGGGCCGGAGCCGGAGTGCGGGCAGGCGTTGCGGCCCGGGTCGGCGATGAGCCGGGCGCTCGGGACGCGGCTGCCGGTGGCACAGGGCCCGATGACGCGGGTCAGCGACCAGGCCGGATTCGCCGCCGCCGTCGCCGAGGAGGGGGCCCTGCCCTTCCTCGCGCTGGCACTCGCCGACGGCGCCCGCACCCGGGCGATGCTGACCGAGGCACGGGCCGTGCTTGACGGCCGGCCCTGGGGCGTGGGCGTGCTCGGCTTCGCACCCGAGGAGATCAGGAACGCCCAGCTGGAGGTCGTACGACAGCTGCGGCCCACGCACGCGATCATCGCGGGCGGCCGGCCCGCGCAGGCCGAGGCGCTGGAGCGGGCCGGGATCCGCACCTTCCTGCACGTGCCCTCGCCGGGGCTGCTGCGGCAGTTCCTCCAGGCCGGGGCGCGCAGGTTCGTCTTCGAGGGCTCGGAGTGCGGCGGGCATGTCGGGCCCCGGGCGTCGTTCCCGCTGTGGGAGGCCCAACTCGCCGTACTGGACGACTTCCTGGCCGACGCCGAACCCGGGACGGCGGCCCAGGTGGAGGTGCTCTTCGCGGGCGGCGTGCACGACGAGCGGTCCGCCGCGATGGTCGCCGCGCTCGCCGCGCCGCTCACCAAAATGGGCGCCGCGATCGGGGTCCTCATGGGCACCGCCTACCTGTTCACCGAGGAGGCCGTCGCCCACGGCGCCATCCGGCCGCTCTTCCAGGAACAGGTCCGCGCCGCCACCGCGACCGCCCTGCTGGAGACCGCGCCCGGCCACGCCACCCGGTGCGTGCCCAGCCCGTTCACCGACGACTACCGGGACCGCGAACGCGCGTTGCGCGCCGGGGGCCTGCCCGACCGCGAGGTGTGGCAGACGCTGGAACGCCTCAACGTGGGGCGGCTGCGCATCGCCAGCAAGGGCGTGGAGCGCGCGGACGACGGGGAGTTGCGGGACGTCGACGAGCAACGGCAGCTCGCCGACGGGATGTTCATGGCCGGAGAGGTCGCCGTCCTGCGCTCCGCGACGACGACCATGGCCGCCCTGCACCGCTCGGTGACCGACGGCGCCGCCGACTTCCTCGCCGCCCGCGGCCCGCTCCCGGTCACCGAGTGGGAGCCCGCGCCGCCCGCGCCGCTCGACATCGCGATCGTCGGCATGGCCTGCATGTTCCCGGGGGCACCCGACCTCGCCGCCTTCTGGGCGAACATCGTCGCCGGACGTGACGCGGTGACCGAGGTGCCCGCCGACCGCTGGGACCCGGACGTGCACCACGCCGCCGGGCACACCGCCTCGAAGTGGGGCGGGTTCCTGCCCCGCATCCCCTTCGACCCGCTGCGCTACGGCATTCCGCCCACCTCGCTCGGCAGCATCGAGCCCGTGCAGCTGCTCTCCCTGGAGGCGGCCCGGCGCGCCCTGGAGGACGCCGGATACGGCGAGCGGGGACGGGAGTTCGACCGCTCGCGCACCGCCGTGGTCTTCGGCGCGGAGGCGGGCAGCGACCTGTCCAACGCCGTGACCCTGCGGGCCGTACTCCCGTCGTACTACGGCAAGGTCCCCGACGGGCTCGACGGCCAACTGCCGCAGCTGACCGAGGACTCCTTCCCCGGAATGCTCGCCAACGTCATCTCCGGCCGCATCGCCAACCGCCTCGACCTCGGCGGCGCCAACTTCACCGTCGACGCCGCCTGCGCCTCCTCCCTCGCCGCGCTCGACGTGGCCTGCAAGGAACTCGTCTCCGGCACCAGCGACGTGGTGCTGTGCGGCGGCGCCGACCTGCACAACGGCATCAACGACTACGTCCTGTTCTCCTCCGTCCACGCCCTCTCCCCGACCGGCCGCTCCCGCGCCTTCGACGCGGCGGCCGACGGCATCGCGCTCGGTGAGGGCGTCGCCTGCGTGGTGCTCAAGCGGCTCGCCGACGCCGAACGCGCCGGCGACCGGATCTACGGCGTGGTCAAGGGCCTCGGCTCCGCCAGCGACGGCCGCTCCCTGGGCCTGACCGCGCCCCGCCCCGAGGGCCAGCGGGCCGCGCTGGAGCGGGCGTACCGCAATGCCGGGGTCTCGCCCGCGCAGGTGAGCCTGGTGGAGGCGCACGGCACCGGCACCGTGGTCGGCGACCGCACCGAACTCACCATCCTCGGCGAGGTGTTCGCCGAGGCCGGCGCCCGCACCGGCGGCTGCGCGCTCGGCTCGGTCAAGTCCCAGATCGGGCACACCAAGTGCGCCGCCGGACTCGCCGGACTGATCAAGACGACCCTCGCCCTCTACACCGGGGTCACGCCGCCCACCCTGCACGTGGGGCGCCCCAACCCGGCCTGGACCGAGGACGACAGCCCCTTCTCCTTCCATACCGACGCCCGACCCTGGGCCGAGCCCGCGGCCGAACGCTTCGCCGGGGTCAGCGCGTTCGGCTTCGGCGGCACCAACTTCCACGCCGTGCTGGCCGCGCACGGGGACGCGGTACCGCCCCGGCAGACCCTGGACGAGTGGCCCGCGGAACTGTTCCTGTTCCGCGCCCGGGACGAGCAGGCCGCACACCGGCAGGCGGCGGAACTCCTTGAGGCGGCCGAGGCGGACGGGCGGCCCTGGCGGCTGCGCGACCTCGCCCTCGCCGCGGCCCACCGCGCCGACACCTCGCGGGAACCGGTCCAAGTGGCCTTCGTGGCACGGGACGTGGACCAGCTGACCGAGCGGCTGCGGGCGGTCCTCGACGGAGACGGACACGGAGATGGCGACGCGGATGTGCGTCGCGCGGACCCGGTGGCCGGAAAAGTCGCCTTCCTCTTCCCCGGACAGGGCAGCCAGCGCACCGGCATGCTCGCCGAACTGCTCGTCGCGCTCCCGGAGTTGCGCGACCATCTGCGACCGGAACAGGCCGACGTCGTCTATCCGCCGGCCGCCTTCGACGACACCGCGCGCGAGCGCCGCCGGACCGCCCTGACCGACACCCGGGCCGCCCAACCCGCCCTGGGTGCCACGGGCCTGGCCGCCCACGCCTTCCTCGGCGCGGCCGGTGTCCAGCCGGATCTGGCCGCCGGACACAGCTACGGCGAACTGGTCGCGCTCGCCGCCGCCGGTGCCCTCGACCCGGACGCCCTGCCCCGCCTCAGCGGCGAGCGGGCCGCCGCGATCCTGGCGGCGGCGGGCGCGGAACCCGGTTCGATGGCGGCCGTGGGCGCACCCGCCGAGGACGTCGTCGGTGCCCTGCGGGACGCGGGGGCGCCGGAGTCCGTCGTCGTGGCCAACCTCAACTCGCCGCAGCAGACGGTGATTTCGGGGCCGACGCCGGACATCGACACGGCGGTACGGCTGCTGCGCGCGGCCGGACTCGGCGCGAAGCGGATCCCCGTGGCCTGCGCCTTCCACAGTCCGGTGGTGGCCGGGGCGGGGGCGAGGTTCGCCGAGGCACTCGCAAAGGCGCCGGTGCGCGCGCCCGAGTTCCCCGTCTGGGCCAACCGCACCGCCGCCCCGTACCCGGGTGACCCCGAGGGGGTGCGCGCCGAACTCGCCGCCCAGATCGGGGCGCCGGTCGCGTTCGCCGCGCAGATCGAGGCCATGTACGAGGCGGGCGCGCGGATCTTCGTCGAGGCGGGCCCGGGGACGGTCCTCACCCGGCTCGTCGGGCAGATCCTCGGCGACCGCCCGCACCGCACCGTCGCCCCCGAGCCCCGGCCCGAGGGCGGACTGCCCGGCTGGCTCGACGCCCTCGCCCGACTCGCCGTCGCGGGCGTCCCGGTGCGCGCCGCCCGGCTTTTCCAGGGCCGGGACGCCGTGGACGCGCTGCGCGCCCCCACCCCCGCCCGACCCGGCTGGACGGTCGACGGACAGCTGGTCCGCACCGCCGACGGAGCCCTGCTCGCCGGTGCCCTCGCGCCGGCCCGACGCGTCGTGGAGACGACTGTGACCACCGACCAGCCCAACGGCGCCCCCGTCGACCGGGACGCGCTGATCACCGAATTCCTGCGCAGCGGACGGGAGATGATCGCGGCGCAGCGGGATGTGCTGCTCACGTACTTCGGGGGGACGGGGTCGCCGGTGGCTCCCGTGGCTCCGGTCGCGGCCGTCGCGCCGGTCGCTCCTCAGGCGTCGCCGTCGGCCGAACCCGCCTTCATGGAAACCGAGTCGGCCGCCCCGGTGGTCCAGGAGGAGGCCCCGGCCGCGTCCGGTGCGGACGTGGCGCGGGTCGTGCTGGAGATCATCAGCGAACGCACCGGCTATCCCGTCGACATGATCGAGCCCGATCTCGATCTGGAGGCGGACCTGAGTATCGACTCCATCAAGCGGGCCGAGATCGCGGGCGAGCTGGCCAAGCGGCTGGGCATCGCCGGGGGCGCGGAGCTGCTGGACGACGCCGAGTTGGAGGAGCTGACCAAGGCGCGTACGGCGGCGGCGGTGACGGCGTGGCTGGCGGCACGGGTCGGCGGCGGTACGGGGCCCGGCCGACCGGAGGAACAGGCACCGGAGCCGGACGCGGCGCCGCTCGGTGTGGCACCCCGGCGCTTCGAGCTGCGGGCGGTCGAACTGCCCGACGTCGGGCCAAAGGCCGCTTCCGTCCTCGCCGGGCAGCGGTTCTTCCTGCTGGGTGACGGCGGGGGAGCGGCGGCCGAGGTGGCGGCGCGGCTGGACGCGCGGGGCGCGGAGGTCGTCCTGGCCGACCAGGGGCATGTCCTCGGGGCGGTCGACGGGACGGTGGACGCGGTCGTGTACCTGGGCGCGCTGCCCGGCCCTGAACTGCCGGTGCTGCCGGACGCGTTCCCCGTGCTCAAGGCGGCGCTGGCATGCGGCACGGGCCGGCTGCTGGCCGTGCGGGCCGAGGCGGGCGCGGGTGCCGTACGGGCGGCCGGGCTCGACGGGCTGTTCCGCACCGCCGGGCGGGAGTATCCGGAGGTGGTCGCGCGGGTGGTGGCCGTCGGGGACATCGCCCCGGCGGCGGTCGCCGAGGCCGTGCTCACGGAGCTGTGTGCACCGGCGGGAGCATCTGAGGGGGCCGACGCCTCCGCCCCGCTCCCCGTCGTCCTGCGCGCCGCCGACGGGACCCGCCGGGGCCTGGACCTCCGCCCCGTCCCGCTCGGCTCCCTCGGCAACACCGGCGCGGGCCCCGCCGGGGTCGGCACCGCCGAGGCCGCGGCCCTCGGGCTCGACCGGGACTCCGTCGTCCTGCTGGTCGGCGGCGCCCGGGGCATCACCGCCCGGTTCGCGGCGACGCTGGCCGCCGCCTGCGGCTGCCGGATCGAACTGCTCGGCCGCACCCCCGCCCCGACCGCGCCCGAGTCCCCGGCGACCGCGGCCGCCCGTACCCCCGTCGAACTGCGGGCCGCACTCGCCGCCGCCCCCGGCGTGCCGAAGCCCGCCGAGATCAACCGGACCGCCGAACTCCTGCTGGCCCAGCGGGAGATCACCGCGACCCTCGACGAACTGGCGGCCCTGGGCAGCGCGGCCCGCTACCGCGCGGTGGACTTCCGGGACCGGGACGCGGTGCTCCGGGCGGTCAAGGAGATCCACGCCGAGCACGGCCGGCTCGACGGGGTGGTGTTCGCGGCCGGGGTGATCGAGGACCGGCTGATCGCCGAGAAGAGCCCCGACTCCTTCCAGCGGGTCTACGGCACCAAGACGGCGGGCGCCGGGGCGCTGTTCGCCGCCCTGGACGACCTGCCCGGGGCGCCCGCGTTCACCGTGCTGTTCGGCAGCATCGCCGCCGTCCTCGGCAACCGGGGCCAGTGCGACTACGCCGCCGCCAACGACGCCCTGGAGACACTCGGCGCCGACTGGGCCGCCCGCACCGGGCACCGCGCGCTCACCGTGCACTGGGGCCCCTGGGCGCCGTCCGGCACCCACCACGGCATGGTCGGCGCGGAACTGGGCCGCGAGTACGCCCGCCGCGGGGTGGCGATGATCGATCCCGAGGAGGGCACCGCGGCCCTGCTGCGGGAACTCGCCTGGGGCGACCCGGCGGCGCGTGCCGTCGTCTACACCGCGTCGGGCTGGTGAGATGACGAACAGCCAACTCCCCGTCGCCATCGTCGGGATGGCGGTGCTGCTGCCGGGCGCGCGCGGACTCGACGCCTACTGGCACAACCTGCGCGGCGGCGTCGACGCGATCGGCGAGGTGCCCGCGGGCCGCTGGGACGCCGACTACTACCGCCCGGCGGCCGCCGCCGGGCCCGCCGCCCCCGACCAGGTGTACTGCCGGCGCGGCGGCTTCGTGGACGGCCTGGCCGAGGTGGAGGTCACCCGGTACGGCATCATGCCCGCCGCCGTCTCCGGGACCGAGCCCGACCAGCTGATCGCCCTCGATGTGGCCGCCGCCGCGCTCGCCGACGCGGGCGGCGAGCGCGGGCTTCCGGCCCGGGACCGGATCGGGGTGATCCTGGGCCGGGGCGGCTACCTCACCCCCGGCCTGGCCCGGCTGGACCAGCGGGTCCGCACGGCGGGCCAACTGGTGTGCACACTCGGCGAGTTGGTGCCGGACCTGTCGTCCGCCCAACTCGACCGGGTCCGGGCCGCGTTCACCGAGCGACTCGGTCCGGACCGCCCCGAGGCCGCGATCGGCCTCGTGCCCAACCTCGCCGCCTCCCGGATCGCCAACCGGCTCGATCTGCGCGGCCCCGCCTACACCGTCGACGCGGCCTGCGCCTCCTCGCTGGTCGCCGTCGACCAGGCGGTCGGCGAACTCAGCGCCGGGCGCTGCGACATGATGCTCGCCGGGGGAGTGCACCACTGCCACGACATCACCCTGTGGAGCGTCTTCTCCCAGCTGCGCGCCCTGTCCCCGACCGAGCGCATCCGGCCCTTCCACCGGGACGCCGACGGCATCCTCATCGGCGAGGGCACCGGGGTCGTCGTACTGAAGCGGCTCGCGGACGCCGAACGCGACGGCGACCGGGTCTACGCCGTGATCCGGGGCACCGGCGTCGCAGGAGACGGCCGTACGGCGGGCCTCGTCAGCCCCGACCCGGGCGGCCAGACGCGGGCCGTGCGCCAGGCCTGGCGGGCCGCCGGGCTCGACCCCGCGGCGCCCGGCTCCGTCGGCCTGCTGGAGGCCCACGGCACGGCCACCCCGGCCGGTGACGGCGCCGAACTCACCACGCTCGCCGAGGTGTTCGGACCCGGCTCGGACCTCGCCGACGAGGAGCGCCCGGTGCTCGGCTCGGTGAAGTCCATGATCGGCCACACGATGCCGGCCGCCGGGGTCGCGGGGCTGGTCAAGGCCGCCCTCGCGCTGCACCACGCCACCCTGCTGCCCACCCTGCACTGCGACGACCCCCACCCCCGCCTCGCCGCCACCCGCTTCCGCACCCTGGCACAGGCCCGCCCCTGGGACCGGGACCCGGGCGAGCCGACCCGGCGGGCCGCCGTCAACGCCTTCGGCTTCGGCGGGATCAACGCCCATGTGGTGCTGGAGGAGGCACCGGCCGCCCGGCGCACCGCCGCCCCCGGACACCCGCCCGCCCCCGCCCCGGTCGCCCGCGTCACCGAACCCGAGCGCGTCCTGCTGCTCGCGGCCGACTCCGTCGAACGCCTCGCCGTGCTGCTGGCCGCCGACGACTCCGCCGTCCTGGCCGCCGGGCTCGATCCGGCCCGCGCGCACCCCGGGGCGGGACCGGCCCGGCTCGGGATCGTCGCACCGAACACCAAACGGCTCGCGCTCGCCCGCCGGGCGGCCGAGAAGGGCCGGGCCTGGCAGGGGCGCAGCGATGTATGGCTGCGGCCCACCCCGCTGCTGGGCGGCCCCGATGACCGGCTGGCGTTCGTCTTCCCCGGTCTGGAGGGCGAGTTCACCCCGCCGCGCACCGACGACATCGCCGCCCGCTTCGGCCTGTCCGCGCCCCGGGACCCCCGGGCGGACACCGGGGTGGGCGCGCGGGCGGGCACCCGGGTCGAGGACATCGGACGGCACGGACTCGATGTCGTCGGCGTGGGCCGGCTGCTGGACCGGGCGCTGCGCGCGATGGGTGTCGTACCGGACGCGGTCGCCGGGCACAGCGTCGGCGAGTGGACGGCCATGGCGGCAGCCGGGATCTACGCACCCGACCAGGTCGACGGATTCATGGCCGAGTTCGACCCGGACGCGCTGACCGTCCCCGGGCTCGCCTTCGCCGCGATCGGCACCTCCGCCGCACAGGTCGAAGCGGCGCTCGCCGACGCCTGGGCGGGCTCCGGGATCGTGCTCTCCCACGACAACGCGCCCCGCCAGTCGATGGTCTGCGGACCGGACTCGGCGGTCGAGGACCTCGTACGGTCCTTCCGCGCGCAGGGCGTGATCTGCCAGGTGCTGCCCTTCCGCTCCGGCTTCCACACGCCGATGCTCGAACCGTACCTCGCCCCCATCCAGGAGGCCGCCGACCGCTTCCGGCTGCACCCGCCGACCGTCCCGGTGTGGTCCGGCACGACCGCGCGGCCCTTCCCGGCGGCCGAGTCGGCCGTGCGCGCGCTGTTCGTACGGCATCTGCTGGAACCCGTGCGCTTCCGTGAGCTGACCGAGGCCCTGTACGCCGCCGGACACCGGGTCTTCGTGCAGCCCGGCCCCGGCCGTCTCACCTCCCTGATCGACGACACCCTCGGCGACCGCGACCACCTCGCGGTCCCCGCGTGCTCGCCCCATCACGACGGGCTTCCCCAACTCCGCCGCGTGGCAACGGCGTTGTGGGCGGCGGGGGCGGCGGTGGTGCCGGGCCTCACGGGGACGCCGACGACGGCACCGGCGGCGCCCGCGATCCTGGTGAACCCCGCGGGCGTCGACCGGCCGCCCGTCCGACTCGACCTCGGCGGCGCGCTGGTGTCGCTGGACGGGGCCGTACTCGAAGAGCTGAGGGGGGAGTTGGGGCGGGGGCCGGCGGTGCCACGTTCCGCCGCCCCGGGCGCACCCGCCCTCGACGGGCTCGCCGCCCGCTTCCCGGTCGCCGCCGAACTGTCCGCCCTGCTGCGGGACACCGCGGACACGGCGGCCGAGGTGCTGGCGGCGGCCGGGGGTCGTAGTCCGGCCGTACGGCCTCCTGCCCCGGCCGTGCACCGGCGCACGCCCCGCGCGACGGCCCCCGCCCCCGCCGCCCTGCTGGAAGGGCTGAACGAGAACCAGCGTGCCGCGGTCGCGCACGCCGGCTCCCCGCTGCTCATCGTGGCCGGGCCCCCGCCGCCCCCGCTGCCGCGACACGGGCCCCCGCCCGCCCGGCGCCCGAGGCCCCCGCGAGGCCCACCCCGCCGTCCCTCTCCGCGAACCCGACCCCGACCCCGGTCCCGGCCCCGGCAGCCTCCGCGACCACCACCCTCCACATCTCCCCCCGCACCATGCCCCACCTCCTCGACCACTGCTTCTACCCGCAGCGCCCCGGCTGGCCCGATCTGGAGGACCGCTGGCCGGTCGTGCCCGCGACCACGATCGTGCGGCACATGATGGACGCGGCGGAGGCGGCGGTGCCCGGGGCGCGGGCGGTGGCCGTGCACGGGGCCCGGTTCGACCGGTGGCTGACGGCCGTGCCCGCCGTGGACGTACCGATCACGGTCGCGCCGGTCCCCGGACGGCCGCACCACCGCGCCGTCTCCTTCGGACCCACCGCCCGCGCCGTGATCGAACTCGCCCCGCACCACCCGGCACCACCCCCACCGGCGCCCCGCCCGGACGCCCCCGAGCGGCGCCCCGAGCACACCGCCGCGCAGATCTACCGCGAGCGCTGGATGTTCCACGGCCCGGGGTTCCAGGGCCTGACCGAGCTGTCCGCGATCGGCGAGCGGCATGTGCGCGGGGTGATCACCACGCCCGCCGCCCCCGGCGCGCTGCTGGACAACGTGGGCCAGCTGCTCGGCTACTGGATCATGGCGACCCGCACCGAGCGGACCGTCGTCTTCCCCGTGCAGATGCGGCGGATGACGTTCCACGGGCCGCATCCGGCGCCCGGCACCCCCGTCGACTGCCTGGTGCGGATCACCTCCCTCACCGACACCCTCCTCGAAGCCGACGCCCGGCTCACCGTCGGCGGCCGGGTGTGGGCCGTGCTCGACGGCTGGCAGGACCGCCGCTTCGACAACGACCCGACGACCCGCCCCGTCGAGCGCTTCCCCGAGCGCCACACCCTCTCCGCGCTCCGGCCCGGCGGCTGGACCCTGCTGCACGAACGCTGGCCCGACCTCGCCTCCCGAGAGCTGATCATGCGCAACTCGCTGGGCGGTGCGGAGCGTTCGCAGTACGCGGCGCATCCGCCCCGGGGCCGCCGCCAGTGGCTGCTCGGCCGGATCGCCGTCAAGGACGCGGTACGCCGATGGCTCTGGGAACAGGGCGAGGGGCCCGTCTTCCCGGCCGAGATCCGGGTCCACAACGATGCGGCCGGGCGCCCCTACGTCACCGGTGTGCACGGCCGGACCCTGCCCCCGCTGGACGTCTCCCTCGCGCACCGGGCCGAGGCGGGCGTGGCGCTCGTACGACCGCGCGGCCCGCACCCCGGCCTCGGCTCCGGCTCCGGCGACACCGACACCGACACCGACGGCGTCGGCGTCGGCGTCGGTGCAGGCTCAGGTGTCGGCATCGACATCGAAGAGGTCGTCGCACGCGAGCCCGCGACCCTCGCCACGGCGCTCGGTCCTGAGGAACTCCGGCTGCTCCGGGCGCAGTCGGGCCCGGAGGCGGAGTGGTTCACCCGCTTCTGGGCCGCCAAGGAGGCCGTCGCCAAGGCCGAGGGCACCGGATTCGGCGGCCGGCCACGGGACTTCACCGTTCTGGAGGCGGCGCCCGACGGCAGCCGGCTGCTCGTCTCCGGCCGACTCGCCACCCATCTCGTCCACTGCGCCGGGGCGGCCAACCCACCCGCCCTGACGCCCCGCGCGTACATGGTGGCCTGGACCACCGGGCCCACCGCCGCGACCACCACCCGGCCCACCTTCGAAGCCGCCGCACCTCACGATCCCGCAGCCGAGGAGACCCCCCGATGAACCCCCCGCTCATCCCCACCCAGCAGGCCCCCGACGCCGTCCTCGCCGACCTCACCGGCATGCTCCGCGAGGTCCTGGCCGAGTACGGCGACGACGACACGGTCATCGGCATGTCCACCACCTTCAACCGCGATCTGGAACTGGAGAGCATCGACCTGGTCACCCTGGCCGGGCTGATGGAGGAGCGGTACGGCGGGCGGGTCAATCTCGCCGAGTTCCTCGCCGGGATGGAGTTCGAGGAGATCATCGAACTGACCGTCGGCAGGCTCGTGGAGTACGTGGTGTGGAGCCTGAAAAGCGCGCAGGCGGGCTGAGCCGTGGCGATGGTCGACGCCGGTGGCATCCGGCTGCACGTCCAGCGCATGGCCCCCGTCGGGGGCGGCACCCCGCACGGCACGGTCGTACTGGTGCACGGGCTGCTCACCGACAGCCTCGCCAGCTACTACTTCACCGTCGCGCCCGCCTTCGCCGCGGCCGGACTGGACGTCCTCATGTACGACCTGCGCGGCCACGGCCGCAGCGAACGCCCCGCCCGGGGCTACACGTTGGACCACAACATCGACGATCTCACCGCCCTCCTCGACCGCCTCGGCGTCACCGGACCCGTGCATCTCGTCGGCAACTCCTACGGCGGGACCATCGCGTTCGGCTACGCGGCCCGCGACCCCGGGCGCGTCGCCACCCTCACCCTCGTGGAGTCCGAACCCGCGACCCCCGCCTGGGCGAGCAAACTCGGCGGCATCCTGCACCGGGTCGTGACCCAACTCGCCCACAACGAACGGGACGCGATCGCCTGGATCACCGCCAACCGCGGCCACAACACCGCCCGCCTCGCCAAGGGCGCCGCCCGGCTCGCCCGGGAGACCAGCCTGGGCCGGGACATCCCGGCAAGCCGGGTGCACACCGAGGCCGAGATCGGCGCCGTGCGCTGCCCGGTCCTCGGGGTCTACGGCGGCGACTCCGACCTCGCGGACCTGATCCCGCTGCACGCGGCCCGGCTGCCGGACTTCAGGGCCGTGGTGCTGCCCGGCCACGAGCACTCGGTGCTGGTGGAGGCGCCCGGCGCGGTCGGCGGCCACATCCTGGACCTGATCCGGACCGGCGCGGGCGCCGTCCGATGAGCGGCTTCCTGTTCGTCGTACCGCCGCTGACCGGGCACATCAACCCGGCCGTCGGGGTCGCCGACCGGCTCGCCGCGCGCGGCCACCGGGTGGCCTGGGCCTGCGCCGACCCGGGCCTGGTGCGCCGGCTCGCGGGCCGGCGCCCCGGTGTTCGGCTGCGCGGGCCCGGTGCCGGGCACCGGCGGCGTCGGGCGCCCCCCGGACCTGCGCGGCGCGGAGGCGCTGAAGTTCCTGTGGGAGTGGTATCTGCTGCCGCTCGCCGACGCGATGGCGCCCGGAGTGCGGGCGGCCGTCGAGGAGTTCGGCCCGGACGTGGTGGTCGCCGACCAACAGGCTTTCGCCGGAGCCCTGGTGGCCGAGCGGCTCGGACTGCCGTGGGCCACCTCGGCGACCACCTCGGCCGAATTCAGCGGCGCCTACGACGGGTTGCCCAAGGTCGCCGAGTGGCTGCGGCGGCGGCTGGCCGAACTGCGCGAGCGCCTCGGCGACCCTGCGGGCACCGCCGACCCGCGCTCCTCCCCGCACCTCCTGCTGATCTTCAGCAGCCCCGAACTCGTCGGCCCCCAGGCCCCGTCGGCACCGCACATCCACTACGTCGGCCCCTCCCTCGCGGGCCGCCCGCACCGGCCCGGCTTCCCCTGGGAGTGGCTGACCCCCGGCCGGGCGAAGGTCCTGGTCACCCTGGGCACCGCCAACGCCGACGCCGGGGGCCGCTTCCTCGCCGCCTGCCGCGAGGCGCTGCGCGCACGCGCCGACCGGGTGCAGGCCGTGCTCGTCGACCCGGGCGGGGTGCTGCCCGCGGAGGAGGGCGGCAAGGACCTGCTGGTGCTGCCCTCGGTGCCCCAACTCGCCCTGCTGGAACGGATGGACGCGGTGATCTGCCACGCCGGGCACAACACCGTGTGCGAGGCGCTGTGGCACGGTGTCCCGCTGGTCGCCGCCCCCATCCGCGACGACCAGCCGGTGATCGCCGCGCAGGTCGTGGACGCGGGGGCCGGGCTCCGGGTGAAGTTCGGCCGGGTCACCGCGGACCGGCTGGGCACGGCCCTCGACACCGTCCTGCACGACCCCGCCCACCGGACCGCCGCCGCCCGCGTCCGCACCATGCTGGCGGTCACCGACGGCGTGCGCCACCATCAGATCCGCAACGTGCTGAACAAGGGCTTCTCGCGCCGCACCCTGAACCTCATCGAACACTCCCTCCCCGCCCGCGTCCGCACCGCGTTCCGCGCGGCCGGCGGCGCCCCGGCCGCGGCCGCCCACCTGGAACGACTGGCAACGGAGAGCCGATGAGCGACCCCAGCGAAAAGCGGGCGAAGGCCGAACGCGTCGCCGCCCTGCGCCCCGCCTACCGAGCCGATCTCGCCACCGGCCCCGCCCGCTTCCTCGGCGCCCGCCGCGCCACCTGCCCCTGGTGCGGCTCGGGGCGGCTGAGCGAGCGGCTGCGCACCACCGACCTGCTCCAGCACAAGCCGGGCCGCTTCACCCTGGACCGCTGCGCCGACTGCGGGCACATCTTCCAGAACCCCCGACTGACCGAGGCGGGACTGGAGTTCTACTACCGGGACTTCTACGACGGCCTCGGTGAGCAGCGGATGAGCGGCACCTTCGGCGGCCGGGGCGCCATGTACGAGGGCCGCGCCCGCGCGCTGCTGCCGTACGACCCCGCCCCGAAGACCTGGCTGGACGTCGGCACCGGACACGGCCACTTCTGCGCGAGCGCCCGCGGCGTGCTGCCCGGCACCTCCTTCGACGGTCTCGACTTCACCGACGGCGTCGAACTCGCCGCCCGCGAGGGCCGCATCGACCAGGCCCACCGGGGCGCCTTCCCGGACCTGGCCCCCGAACTCACCGCCCGCTACGACGTGGTGAGCATGTTCCACTACCTGGAGCACAGCACCGACCCCGACCGCGAACTGCGCGCCGCCCACGAGGCCGTACGCCCCGGCGGCCACCTCCTCATCGAGGTCCCCGACCCGGACAGCCGCTACGCCCGGCTCCTCGGCCGCTGGTGGCTGCCCTGGCTCCAGCCGCAGCACCTGCACTTCATCCCGGTCGGCAATCTGCGCCGTCGGCTCACCGAACTCGGCTTCACGGTCCTCGCCGAGCAGCACGCCGAGCCGCACGACCCGGTCGATCTGCTCGCCGCCGTCTGGCTGGCCCTGGACCACGCCGCGCCCCGCGAGGACGCCCCCTGGCTGCCCGAGCCTCCCGGCCCCCTGCGCCGGGCGCTGCGCGGGGCGCTCCTGCTCGCCGGGGTGCCCGCGCTGCTCACCGCCACCCTCCTCGACCGGCTCGCGATCCGCCCGCTCGCCCAGCGCCTGCACCTCGCCAACGCCTACCGCCTGGTGGCCCGCCGGGAGTGAACGCGCGCCGGATCAGAGCACCTTGGCCCGGATCAGAGCACCTTGGCCCGGATCAGCGCCGACAGCACCAGCGCGCCCGGCAGCAGCGGCAGCCAGTCCGTCACCACCCGGTAGCCGATCACGGTCGCCGTCGCGGGGGCGGGCTCCGCGCCGAAGGCCACCAGCGTCCACAGCAGCGCCGCGTCCACCGCGAACCCGCCGGG
Organism: Streptomyces sp. LaBMicrA B280; assembly: GCF_049222185.1. Classification (NCBI taxonomy): domain Bacteria; kingdom Bacillati; phylum Actinomycetota; class Actinomycetes; order Kitasatosporales; family Streptomycetaceae; genus Streptomyces; species Streptomyces sp. LaBMicrA B280. The sequence goes on from NZ_JBMJCT010000009.1 coordinate 76,411, forward strand.
CACCGGGGCGGCACCCACCGCCGTGCCCGCGGCCAGGAACGCCAGCGCCACCTCCGCGAAGGACAGCCCGAGCCCGAGCGCCGCCCCGACACAGCCGAGCGCCCCCGCCTGCACCAGCGGCATCGCCACCGCCCCGCCCCACAGCGCCAGCACCCGGCAGGGCCGCGCGTGCACCACCCGGACATCGGCGAGCGCGGTGCGCACCAAGCCGGTCACCGGCCGCCGCAACGGCCGTACGACGGTCAGCAGCACCCCCGCCCCGGTGACCACCCCGCCCGCGACCACCGCGACCGGCACCAGCTGGGGGCCGTCCGGCACCAGATCGCCCAGGCGTCGCCAGGCCGGTGAGACCGCCAGGAACACCAGCAGGACGAGCGTCTTCGCGGTGCCCTTGACCAGCGAGTACAGGCCGATCGAGGCGGTGGCCCGGTCCAGCGGCACCCCGCGCGCCCGCAGAAAGCGCACGGTGACGGCGTGCGCGCCGAGTCCGCCGGGCAGCGCGTGATTCGCGGCACCGGCGGCGAACTGCGACGCCAGCAGCAGCCCCGCCGGCAGCCGGTCCGGGAGCGCGCCCTGCCGTACACAGGAGGCCGCCACCCAGGTCAGACACGTACAGCCGAGCCCGGCCAGCAGCCAGCGGGGATCGGCCGCCACGAGCCGCCGCACCCCCTCGTACACCACGGGCCGGTTCGCGACGGCCCAGCAGAGCGCGATCAGCAGCGGGGCCAGACACAGCGCGAGGCGCAGGGTCCGGCCGGAGCGCGACGGGGCGGTCCGGGCCGGAGCCTTCGGCACGGGGCCGTCGGGAGCGGTGACGAGGGGAGACGGTGCGGACACGGGGACGTCGTCCTTCCGCGGCGGGGGCCCGGGGGCAGGCGGGGCGGGCGAAACCGGGGGGAGCCTTCCCCCGCCGGATGACACCGGGATGTCCGCGAACCCAATGCTCGGGGGCGGCCCGGTGCCGCCCGGAGGGCGCACGCCGAGCGGCCGTTCACCGCCGACCGGGTAGCCTTCTTTGGGGAGCGCTTTACACAGCGCTTCCGCGCAAGGTCAGCGGCAGGGGAGGATCCCGCGGTGCATGTCCAGGAATGGCTCGACTCGGTCCCGGCGGTAGCCGTCTACGCCGTGGTGGCCCTGGTGATCGGCGTCGAGAGCCTCGGCATTCCGCTGCCCGGCGAGATCGTGCTGGTCTCGGCGGCGCTGATGTCCTCCCAGCACTCCCACATCAACCCGCTGATCCTGGGCGCCTGCGCCACCGCGGGCGCGGTGATCGGCGACTCCATCGGCTACGCCATCGGCCGCAAGGGCGGCCGCCCGCTGCTGGCCTGGCTGGGCAACAAGTTCCCGAGGCACTTCGGCGAGGCCCATGTGGCGACCGCCGAGCGCTCGTTCCAGAAGTGGGGCATGTGGGCCGTCTTCTTCGGCCGCTTCATCGCCCTGCTGCGCATCTTCGCGGGCCCCCTCGCCGGCGTCCTGCACATGCCCTACTGGAAGTTCCTGATCGCCAACATCCTCGGCGGCATCTGCTGGGCCGGCGGCACCACCGCCGCCGTCTACTACGTGGGCGTCGTCGCCGAGGGCTGGCTGAAGAAGTTCTCGTACGTGGGTCTGGGGGCGGCGGTCGTCATCGGTCTGGCGACGATGCTGATCGTGAAGCGGAAGACGAAGAAGGCCCAGCAGGAGCTGTCCCAGCGGGAACCTGTCAACGCCGGCGAGTGACCGCGCCCCTCAAGGGGCGCGGGGGACCGCGCGACAGGCCACGTGCAACCGTCGTCGCCGACCCGCCTCGTACTCCAGTCCGACTTCGTGAGTTACGTAGTTCGCGGTTCGGCGATTCGTCGTCGGTAGGGGCTGTGCCGGGCTGTGACCTGGTGGGACCTGCGCCAGTTTGACCAGCTCAGGAGCGTGGCGGGACTTAAGGGTGTTGGGAACAGTCCAGCGATCAAGTGGCGGATCTCGGGGAGGGTGATGTGACGATGCCAGGAGGTCCAGTGGCGGACCTGATACTGGTCCAGGCCGACCTGGCCCTTGGCGGCTTGGAAGCACTCCTCGATGCACCAGCGGATACCGGCCACGCGCACCAGGTCCGACAGGGCCACATGCCGGGGTGACCAGCAGAGGTAGAAGGCGAGTTCGCCGGTGGCGGTGTTGCGCCGAACCAGCAGATGGTGGTGACCGTCGGTGCCGATCTCCACCCAGGCCCAGTCGTAGTAGCGCGGGCCCTTCGCCCCGGCGCCGGCACTCTGCCGATGCCACGCGGCGGTGGTGGACAGGCAGCCGATCGCTTTCTCGGCGGGTACAGAGGTGCGGTCCTGATTGATCCTCACGCGGGTGGTGCGAGCGGTGGCCAGTACGTAGCCGATCCCACGCGCCTCCAGCCCGGCGCGCAGGTCGGGATCCTGTCCGTAGACCTCGTCGCCGGTCACCCAGGAGGTCGACAGGCCTGCGTCAAGTGCGGCAGCGATCATCTCCAGGGCCAGACGGGGCTTGGTCGCGAATTCGACCGCGTCGGGCACCCCTGCCAGGCTGCGGCGTTCGTCGTCCGCGCACCATGTGTGCTCGGGCAGGTAGAGCCGACGGTCGATCAGCGCCCGTCCCCGGGCAGAGGCGTACGCGAGGAAGACGCCGATCTGGCTGTTCTCGATCCGCCCGGCGGTGCCGGTGCACTGGCGCTGTACGCCGGCCGAGCGGTGCCCCTTCTTCAAGAAGCCCGTCTCGTCCACGATCAGCACTCCGTCGCTGGTGCCGAGGTTCTCCAGGACGTAGGTCCGCACGTCGTCGCGGACCGCGTCCCAGCGCGCGTCGCGCAGGAGGTGTTGCATCCGACCCGGGCGGGCCAGGCCGGCTTGTTCGGCCAGCCCCCAGCAGTTCTTGCGCTCGACGCCGGACAGCAGTCCGAGCACGAATGCGCGGGCGGTCGCCCGGGGTTCCACGCGCCGGAACCGGCCCGCGATCCGCGCTATCGCCTGGTCGAACATGGCCCGTCAACGGGCAGGGTCTACGCTATGGCCCGCGGCCACCGCACGGTCTTCAGGAGTCCACACAACCCTTGATGCTCTCGCGGTGGCCGCACTTGTCAGCCGCCGCAGTGCCCGCCGCCGTCGCCATCAGTCGTCGGCGGCGACCAGAAGGGTGAGAACGCCTGTGGAGCGGTCGACGAGGACGAGTTCATGGAACTCGATGTGGATGGGACCGTAGTCGTGGTGCGCGTCGTCGGGGAGATCCCTCAGCGCATACCGGCTCGTTGCCTGACGGATCGGTGTGTAGACCGCTTCATGCAGCCGCTTTTCGAGATCGGCGGGGATGCCAGCGCCGTCAGTGGCCCATGAGCTGATCACGCCAGTGGCGGTTGCCTCGTCAACGGCCAGGTACGTGTCCGGGGTGATGCGGTCCGACCACCACTGTCCATGGCGTGGTTCGAGCCATACGCCGGCCCCGTCGTACGTGTCCCGGAACTCCGGATGTGCGAGCAGGGCCGCCAGCAGGTCCCGGTCGTCCGGTGCGTCGTACGGCAGGTGGAAGCGCTTCATGTGGACCCACCGGTATCCGTGTCCCCGCCCGTCGGGGAAGGCGAAGTCCCGAAAGTTGATGAAGGGGCTGTCCCAGTGGGCGAGCGCTTGTGTCGACGGCATGCCGATCAGCATCGTCGAGCACGTCAGGCGAACAAAATCGCAGGCCGGTGGTGTCCGAGGGCGGTCACACGGATATGAATCTTGTGCTGTCAGCACTGAGCACGCCAGATGGCGACCGAAGTGCTCAAGGGTTTACGAGATCACGAAGTCGTACTGGAGTACTAGCGATGCACGTCCTTGTGCGCCTGCGCCAGGTCCGCGTACGACGTGCCGTTGAGGGTGACCCCCTCCTTCTCCTCCGGCGACAGCTCACGCCGCACCTTCGCCGGCACCCCCGCCACCAACGACCCCGGCGGCACCACCATCCCCTGCGGCACCAGCGCCTGCGCCGCCACCAGCGAGCCCGCCCCGATCACCGCGCCGTTGAGCACGGTCGCCCCCATCCCGATCAGGCAGTCGTCCTCGACCGTCGCGCCGTGCACCACGGCGTTGTGCCCGATGGACACCCGCTCGCCGATGGTCACCGGGAACCCGGGATCGGCGTGCAGCGTCACGTTGTCCTGCACATTCGCGCGCGCCCCCACAGTGATCGTCTCGACGTCCCCGCGCACCACCGCGCCGTACCAGACGCTCGCCCCCGCGCCCAGCGTCACGTCCCCGATCACCGAAGCCGTCGGCGCCACGAACGCCTCCGCGTCCACCCGCGGCTCCTTGCCGCCGATGCCCACGATCAGTGCCGCCTGCGTCATCACCGTCTCCTCGCGTCGATCAGTACACCGATAAGTACATCGATAAGTACGTCGATAGGTACTCCGATAAGCACTCCGCACGGTACGGCAGGCGGTGGGGCAAAGATCACAGCGGTCCGGCCTCTCGCCGAACGCAACCCGTGAGTAACGTGACCCCGTGCCAAAGCGCAAGAACACGTTCTCATCCTGGCGCCATGGCCTCGCCCAGCGTGCCGTCCACGCGGCCTGGGCCTGGGTCCAGCGGACCGGTTCCGTCACGGCGGAGCACCCCGGGCGCCTGCGTTTCGGCGCCATCGGCGAGGCCACCCGGCTCGCCTTCCCGCTCGGCACGGTCTTCGGTGAGCCCTGGATCCGGCTCGGCTCCCACTGCATCATCGCCGAGCAGGTCACCCTGACCGCCGGTCTGATGCCCGACCTGGACCTCGGCCCGGACCCGATCCTGCGCATCGGCGACGGCGTGGTGCTCGGCCGCGGCAGCCATGTCATCGCGGACACCACGGTGACCATCGGCCGCGACTGCTACTTCGGGCCGTACGTCTACGTCACCTCAACCAACCACTCCTACGACGACCCGCACGAGCCCATCGGCAGGCAGTGGCCCCGCATGGAGCCGGTGGAGATCGGCCCCGGCTGCTGGATCGGCACCGGCGCGGTGATCCTGCCGGGCGCGCGGATCGGCCGGAACGTCGTGGTCGCGGCCGGTGCCGTGGTGCGCGGCACGGTGCCCGACCATGCCGTGGTGGCCGGCGCTCCCGCCAAGGTCGTACGGCGCTGGACGCCCGAGGACGGCTGGCAGCCGCCGCTGCGGACCCCGGCGCCGGTGCCGATCCCGGACGGGACGACGCCGGGTCAGCTGCGCGCGCTGGCCGAGCTGGACGAGTCCGCGGTGGCCCGGCTCACCGAGCTGGAGACCGAGGGCTGAGCCGCTCAGCCGGTGGCCAGCAGTACCGTGCCGACCAGGGCGAGGCCCGCGCCCGCGGCCTGGACGGCGCGCAGCCGTTCGCTGAGGAAGCCGCGGGCGGCCAGCGCGGTCACCACCGGGTAGAGCGAGGCGAGGACGGCGGCCACGGTGACCGGGCCGTGCTGGGCGGCGACGGCGTAGGTGCCGTTGGCCGCCACATCGGCGAGGCCGACGAAGGCCAGCGCGGGCAGCGAGCGGTAGGGGAAACCGCCCTGGGGCAGGGCGCTGCCGCCGCGCCGCAGGGAGAGGGCGAGCACGGCACCGCCCACCGCGACATTGGTCAGCCGCTGCACGAACAGCGAGAGGTACAGGCCGGTGACCGTGGTGGACGCCTCGGCGATCAGGGCGAACACCGCCCCGAAACCGAGCGCCGCGACCAGCGTCAAAAGGACCGTGCGCCGCTCCACCGGCGCGCCCCGCAGCTGGGGACCGCCCGCGAGGACGACCCCGCCGACGGCGACCGCGATACCGGCGAGCTGGAGCAGCCCCGGCCGCTCGCCGAGGAACAGGCCCACGCCGACGGGCACGACGACGCCGAGCGTGGCGAGCGGCGAGACGACGCCCATCGGGCCGAGGGCCAGGGCCTTGTAGAAGGCCAGCAGGGCGATCGGACCGACCAGCCCCGCCGCGAACGCGAACCAGAGCCGGGGCTCGGCCGCGCTCCAGGCGCCCGTGGCGACGACGATCACGCCGAGGACGGCCGCCGCGATGGCCTGCGAGACGACGACCACGGTGAGCGCGGGCGCCCGTCGCGTCAGCAGCCCGCCGCCGAAGTCGGCCAGCCCCCACAACAGGCTGGTGGTCAGGGCGAAGAGGGCCGTCACGATGCCTCGCAGTACAGTTTGTTGAACGAACGGGTGCGCTTCACCGTAGTTCAGTGAATTGAACTACGTCATCCAAAGAAGTGAACCATCTCGGATAGTGGACGGAGCCGGACGGAACGTGTCGGACCTCGAATTGCTGACCCAGTCCCTGGCGCGCAACGTCAGGCACTGGCGCTCGGTGCGCGGTTTCACCCTGGACGTGCTCGCCGCCCGCGCCGGTGTCAGCCGCGGGATGCTGATCCAGATCGAGCAGGCCCGCACCAACCCGAGCATCGGCACCGTCGTCAAGATCGGCGACGCGCTCGGCGTCAGCGTCACCACCCTGCTCGACTACGAGCGCGGCCCCCGGGTCCGCGTCGTCCCCGCCGAGCGGGCGGTACGGCTGTGGCACACCGCGTCCGGCAGCTACAACCGGCTGCTCGCGGGCACCGAGGCGCCCGGCCCGCTGGAGCTCTGGGACTGGGTGCTGATGCCCGGGGACGAGAGCCCGGCGGAGCCGCACCCGCCCGGCACCGTGGAACTGGTCCATGTCACGGCGGGCGAGCTGACCCTCACGGTCGACGGCGAGGACCACCTCGTGCCGACCGGCGCCAGCGCCACCTTCGAGGCCCATGTCCCGCATGTCTACGCCAACCGCGGTGAGACCCCGATGGAGATGATGATGGCCGTCTCGGTGCCGCCCGTGCAGTGAGACGTGCCCGCGCCGGGCCGCCCCGCCTTGTTAGCGTGCGGCCATGCGCGCACCCATCGGAGACTTCGAGACCGCGACCCCGGTGACCGACTGCCTGGCCGAGCTGACCGAGCCGGTGGCCGAGGCCGTGCGGAACTGGTCCGCGGGGATCCCGGCCGACCGTGTCCTGTACGTCGACACCGACCCGGAGTGGGCCGACACCGCCGTCTTCGTGGAGCACTACGGCGCCGACCTGCCCGAGCGGTCGGCGAACTGCGTGGTGGTCGCCGCCAAGCGGGGCGGGGAGACCACGCTCGCCGCCTGCCTGGTGCTGTCCACCGCCCGGGTCGACGTCAACGGCGCGGTCCGCCGTCAACTGGGCGCCCGCAAGGCGTCGTTCGCCCCGATGGAGACGGCGACGGGGCGCAGCGGGATGGAGTACGGCGGCATCACCCCGATCGGACTGCCCGCCGACTGGCCCCTGTTGGTGGACCCGGCCGTCGTCGACCTGCCGTACGTCCTGGTCGGCAGCGGCCGCAGGCGGGGCAAACTCCTGGTGCCGGGCAAGGTGTTCGCCCAGCTGCCGGGGGCCGTGGTGCTGGAGGGGCTCGGCGTGGTCTGACCTCAGCCGGTCAGGTGGTGGGCCAGCGCCAGATGGGGATCGCGCTCGCCCGGCGCCGGTGCCGGATCCGCGTGCACGAGTGCGGCCGACAGCTTCGGCAGGGCGTGCAGCAGGGCGTGTTCGGCCTCGACGGCGATCGCGTGCGCCTGCCGCAGGGTGGCCTCGCCGTCCACCACGACCGTGAGTTCGGCCCGCAGCCGGTGCCCGATCCAGCGCAGCCGCAGCTCGCCCACCCGGTCCACGCCCGGCACCGCGCGCACCGCCCGCTCGGCGCGGTCCACCAGCGCCGGGTCCACGGCGTCCAGCATCCGCCGCAGCACCTCGCGCGCCGCGCCCCGCAGCACCAGGACGATCGCGGCGGTGATCGCCAACCCCACGACCGGGTCGGCGAGTTGGAGGCCGAGCGCGGATCCGGCGGCGCCCAGCAGCACGGCGAGCGAGGCGAAGCCGTCGGTACGGGCGTGCAGTCCGTCGGCGACGAGCGCGGCCGAGCCGATCCGGCGGCCCGTCCGGATCCGGTACCGGGCCACCCACTCGTTGCCCGCGAAGCCGACCAGCGCGGCCACCGCGACGGCGGGCACGTTCGCGACCGGGCGGGGGTCGAGCAGCCGTCCGACGGCGACCCAGGCGGCGAAGGCGGCGGAGGCGGCGATGGTCAGCACGATCACCAGGCCCGCGAGATCCTCGGCGCGGCCGTAACCGTAGGTGAAGCGCCGGTTCGCCGCGCGCCGCCCCAGCACGAAGGCGATGCCCAGCGGTACGGCGGTCAGCGCGTCGGCGCTGTTGTGCACCGTGTCGCCGAGCAGCGCGACCGAGCCGGAGACGGCCACCACGCCCGCCTGCGCAAGGGCGGTCGCGCCCAGCACGGCGAGCGAGACCCACAGGGCGCGCATGCCCTGGGCCGAGGACTCCAGCGCCGCGTCGAGCTTGTCGGCGGTCTCGTGGGAGTGCGGGGTGAGGAGATGGGCCAGGCGGTGGCGCGGGGATGAGGTGCCGTGCCGGTGCGGGCCGTGGTCGTGATGGTCGCTCACGAGGTCCCCTTCTGCTGGGCCGTGGTGGACGCGGGGCGCCCACGACGCCATTATGTGCGTATGAGCGCACGCATGCACCTGTCAGCTGCGCATCCTGCGCATCAGCACACCCCGGGCGAGGAGCAGTTCGCGCTCGCGGCGGAACTCCTCGCCCTGCTGGGCGACCGCACCCGGCTCACCCTGTTGCACGCCCTGACCTCGGGCGAGGCCGACGTCAGCACCCTCACCGAAGCCTGCGCCGCCGCCCGCCCCGCCGTCAGCCAACACCTGGCCCGCCTCCGCCTCGCCGGCCTGGTCGACACCCGCAAGGAGGGCCGCCGCGTCGTCTACTCCCTGCGCCACGGCCACCTTCGCCGCCTGGTGGACGAGGCCCTGAAGACAGCGGACCACCGCCTTGCGGAGCGCGGGGCGGAGGAGGATCGAGGGGATCGGTAGGGGGCAGGGGGGGGCGGCCGAGCGGCATGCCCGCCGCTCCCCGGGCGGCGCCCGGCGGCCGTAGCGGCAAAACCGCACCCGAAACCGGTCACCACCCCCGTAACGCGGCGGTGCCCCGCCGGCCGGGGAGTGGTCGGTGGGGCACCCGGGGGAGGAGGGGGTCAGTGCGCGGGCGCGTCCGTCACCACGACCTCGTCGATGCTGCGCTCGATCGCCTCCGTCTTGGAGGCGGTCGCCTTGGCCCAGTAGTAGATGCCGAGGGAGAAGGCGGCGATGACCAGGATGTCCCAGTACAGCTTGATGTTGCCCTGGCTGCCCTCGCCGAAGCTGCCCTGCCAGGAGATCAGGCCGATGCCCAGCAGATAGACCGGCAGCCACTGCGCGGCCTTGAAGTCCATCCGGGGCGCGTCGGGCTTGCCCTTGAGGTTGGCCCACAGGGCGTAGGAGCCCATCAGGACGTAACCGAGGAGGATGGCGAAGGCCAGCCGCCACAGGGTGTTCCAGCCGCTCCAGTAGATGATCAGGTTGGCGACCACGAAGGACGCGGGCGAGATGAACTTGCCGAAGGGCAGCCGGTAGGGGCGTTCGAAGTGCGGCAGACGGTCGCTGAAGACGCCGTAGGCCAGCGGCGCGCCCGCGTACATCAGCACGCTCGCCGAGGTGATGAAGCCGACCAGCTCCTGCCAGCTCGGGAACGGCAGGAAGCAGAGGATGCCGGTCACGAAGGTGACGATCAGGCCGATCCACGGCACGCCGCGCTTGTCGGTCTTGGTGAGCGCCTTCGGGGCGTAGCCGTTCTTGGCCAGGCCGTAGGAGACGCGGGAGGTGGCGGTGGTGTAGATCAGGCCGGTGCCACCGGGGGAGATGATCGCGTCGACGTAGAGCACCCAGCCCAGCCAGCCGAGGCCGACCACGGTCGCGAGGCCCGCCCAGGGGCCGCTGATGCCGGCGTAGGCCAGCTTCCCCCAGCCGTGCGCGAAGGAGGCGTGCGGCAGCGCGGCGATGAACACGATCTGGAGCAGGATGTAGATACCGGCGCCGATGGCCACCGAGCCGAGCGTGGCGCGGGGCAGGTCGCGCTGCGGGTTGCGGCTCTCACCGGCCAGCTGGATGGCCTGCTCGAAGCCGAGCAGCGCGAAGATGATGCCGCTGGAGCTGATCGCGCCCAGCACACCCTTGGCGCCGAACGGGGCGAAGCCCTCCGAGGTGAAGTTGGAGCCGTGGAAGTTGCCGACGGCGATGATGAAGATCGCGGCGAGCGGGATCGCGATCTTCCACCAGGTGGCCGCGCTGTTGGTGTGCGCAAGGGCCCGGACGCCGAAGAAGTTGACGCCGACGAAGATCGCCATGAGAACGATTGCAGTAACGATTCCGCTGGTGGTCAGCGTGCCGTCCCCGCTCTGGAGCCCCTGGGCGAACTTCCAGTGACCGGCGTAGCCGATCATCGCCTCGACCTCGATGGGGGCCACGGTGGCCGCCTGCAGCCAGGAGAACCAGCCGAAGGACATACCGGCCAGGCCGCCGAAGGCGTAGTGCGGGTAGCGCGCCGTACCGCCCGCCACCGGGAACATGCCGCCGAGCTCGGCGTGCACGAGCGCCAGCAGGACGATGGCCACCGTGCCGATCACCCACGAGATGATCGCCGCGGGGCCGGCCACGACGACGGCCTTCTCGGCGCCGTAGAGCCAGCCGGAGCCGATGATGGACCCCACGGAGGCCCACATCAGGCCGATGAGCCCCACGTCGCGGCGCAGGCCCCCGGTCTCACTCGTGGCTACCGGTGCAGCCTGGTCGACTTTCGTCATGCAAGTGGCCTCTCAGATCGTAAACGCGGTTTTAACGGGGAGGGAGGCCACAGGCTAGGAACGGTTTCCGTGTCGGCAAAAGACTGCTTACCAAATCTTGACCCAGGATCTTGTCCATCTTGGGGACAGGGTTTCCACAGCTCAGTCACCGTGTGCGAATGTCAATATTCATCAGCGAATTGTGATGAAGAAGTTCTGACACTAGGTCAAGCGTGGAATTTCGATCGCGGGGCAGCGGTCCATGACCATGTCCAGACCGGCCGCGCGAGTACGACCGCAAGCGTCTTCGTCGACGACGCCGAGCTGGAACCAGACCGCCTTCGCGCCCTTCGCCACCGCCTCGTCGGCCACCGCGCCCGCCAGTGAGCTGTTGACGAAGACGTCCACCACGTCGACGTCGAAGGGGATGTCCGCGAGCGAGGCGTAGCCCTGCTCCCCGTGCACCGTCTCCGCCTTCGGATGCACCGGCACGATCCGCTTGCCGTACCGCTGGAGCACCTGCGCCACCCGGTACGCGGGCCGGGCGGAATTACCGGACAGGCCGACCACCGCCCAGGTATCGCCCCGTTCGGTCAGAATCCTGCGAATCGCCGCCTCTTCGTCGTACACGTCCGCCTCCTGTGTGGTGTGTGCCGCTTTCCGCTGCCGTCAACCGGCCCCGGGAGGCACCGATTCCCGGCCCCCGGAGGCACAGATTCCCGTCTCCCTACCCCGCCACGGTGTCCGGAATCGGCGCGCGGTGCCAGCGGGAAGGCCCGCGCGCGCCTACGCTCGGCCCGTGCTGCGCATCCTCGACGCCCGAACCGGTGAGCCCGTCGCCGCCGCGCCCGCCCGCCGCGGCTTGACCCGTATCGAGGCCCGTGCCCCCGGGTCCGGCCTGACGTCCCTGCGGGTGCTGCTGACCGCCGACCTCCTCGCCCGCGCCCTCGAACTGAACGGCCTCCAGGCCTGGCCGACCGCCCCCGGTCAGTCCCCGGACCTGCGCTCCGCCGCCGACGCCCTCGCCGTCCGCCCCTTCGAACAGGCGCACGGACCGGCGTTCGCGGAGGCGGGAGTGGTGCGGGTGACGGCGGGGGACGCGGACCCGGCCGCCGAGGGCGAGGGGCCGGTGCTGGCCGTGGCGCCCGTGGTGTGGACGGGCGACGCGGAGCCCCCGCTGTCGGACCCCGCGCTGCTCGCCGACCCCACCGCCCTGCGCCTCGCCCTCCTCTCCGTCCGGCACGGGCAGGCCGTCACGCTGGACGAGGCGACCCTGGAGCGTGCCGCCGAGCGGCTGGCCGGCTGGCGGCGGGACGTGGCCGGCTGGGCGCGAGGGCCCTCGCGGAGGGCCCTCGCGGCCGGTGCCGGAGGCGGTGCGCGCGCGGCTCACCGAGGCGTGGGAGGACGATCTGGGCATGCCGGACGTGCTGGCGGCGCTGGCGGCGGCCGCGGCCGATCCCGCGATCGCCGACGGCGCCCGGTTCGAGACGTTCGCCTACGCCGACCGGCTGCTCGCCCTCGAACTCGCCCGCGACCTCGGGACGGCCGGGTGAGCGACCGCGCGGGCACCGGTCCGCTGCGCCGCCTCGTCGTGCTCAGACACGCCAAGTCGGCCTGGCCCGAGGGCGTGCCCGACCACCGCAGGCCGCTCGCGCCGCGCGGTCTGCGGGACGCCCCCGCCGCGGGCCGCGCCCTCGCCGAGGCCGACCTGCTGCCCGACCTCGCCCTGTGCTCCACCGCCGTACGCGCCCGCCGGACCTGGCAGCTCGCCTCCGACGAATGGGGCACCCCGCCCCGGGTGCGCTACGAACCCCGGCTGTACGAGGCCGACGTGGCGGACCTGCTGGAGGTCGTGCGCGAGGCCCCGCCCGAGGTGGAGACGCTGCTCCTGGTCGGACACAACCCGGGCCTGGAGGACCTCGTCCTGGCGCTGGCCGGGGACGGTCTGGACGACAGCCTGGAGCGGCTGCGCGCCAAGTTCCCCACCTCCGCGGTCGCGGTCCTCGCCTGGCGCGGCACCGGCTGGGCCGCCCTCGCCCCCGGCGTCGCCCTGCTGACCTGGTTCACCGTGCCCCGGGGCAAGACCCGCGCCTGAGGCGCGCCCGGCGCCTGCGCATAGGCTGGCGGAATGCAGGACGAGTACCGCACAGTGGCCCGCGCGGGCGTGCACGAGACCGAGATCAACCGTTCCCGCTTCCTGTGCGCCCTCGCCCCGGCCGCCACCGAGCGGGAGGCACAGGACTTCGTCGCGGCCGTCCGCAAGGAGCACGCCGACGCCACCCACAACTGCTGGGCCTACGTCATCGGCGCCGACGCCTCCGTGCAGAAGGCCAGTGACGACGGCGAACCGGGCGGCACGGCCGGGGTCCCCATGCTCCAGATGCTGCTGCGCCGCGACATGCGGTACGTCGTCGCCGTCGTCACCCGCTACTACGGTGGCGTCAAGCTCGGCGCCGGCGGGCTCATCCGCGCCTACGGCGGTGCCGTCGGCGAGGCCCTGGACACCGTCGGCACCCGCACCCGGCGCCGCTTCCGGCTGGCCACGGTCACCGTCGACCACCAGCGCGCGGGCAAGCTCCAGAACGAGCTGCGCGCCACCGGCCGCGAGGTCCGCGACGTCCGCTACGGCGAGGCCGTCACCCTGGAGATCGGTCTGCCGGACGCCGACGTGGACGCCTTCCGGGGCTGGCTCGCCGACGCGACGGCGGGCGCGGCCGGATTCGAGCTGGGCGGCGAGGCGTACGGGGACGCCTGAAGCATTGGCGACAAAACGGTCATAACGCCCTTGTGGTGTGCGGGGTATGACGGGTGATACGGGCGGGACCGGCCGTGTTGTCGGACCCGGCCGTTAGTCTCGGGGGTCATGAGACTCCTGCACACGTCCGACTGGCATCTCGGCCGGGCCTTCCACCGGGTGAGCATGCTCGGGGCCCAGGCCGAGTTCATCGGACACCTGGTCGCCACCGTGCGCGAGCGCGCGGTGGACGCGGTGGTCGTGTCGGGAGACGTGTACGACCGCGCGGTGCCCCCGCTGGCCGCCGTCGAGCTGTTCGACGACGCCCTGCACCGCCTCGCCGGTCTTGGCGTGCCCACGGTGATGATCTCGGGCAACCACGACTCGGCCCGCCGCCTCGGCGTCGGCGCGGGACTCATCGACCGCGCCGGTATCCATCTGCGCACCGAGCCGTCCGCCGTCGCCACCCCGGTGGTGCTCGCCGACACCCATGGCGAGGTCGCCTTCTACGGGCTGCCGTACCTCGAACCCGCCCTGGTGAAGGACGAGTTCGGGGTCGAGAAGGCCGGACACGAGGCCGTGCTCGCGGCCGCCATGGACCGGGTCCGCGCCGACCTCGCGACCCGCCCGGCGGGCACCCGCTGCGTCGTCCTCGCCCATGCCTTCGTCACCGGCGGCCGGGCGAGCGACAGCGAGCGGGACATCACCGTCGGCGGGGTCGCCGCCGTACCGGCCGGGATCTTCGACGGCGCCGACTACACGGCCCTCGGCCATCTGCACGGCTGCCAGACCCTCACCGAGCGGGTGCGCTACTCCGGCTCCCCGCTCGCCTACTCCTTCTCCGAGGCCGACCACCGCAAGAGCATGTGGCTGATCGACCTCGCCGCCGACGGCGCCGTGACCGCCGAACGCCTCGACTGCCCGGTGCCCCGCCCGCTGGCCCGCATCCGGGGCACCCTGGAGGAACTGCTCGCCGACCCGGACCTCGACCGCCACACGGACGCCTGGATCGAGGCCACCCTCACCGACGCCGTCCGCCCGCCCGAGCCGATGGCCAGGCTCACCGAGCGCTTCCCGCACACCCTGAGCCTGGTCTTCGCCCCCGAACGCGCCCCCGATGACCCCGGGGCCTCCTACGCCCGCCGCCTCGCGGGCCGCAGCGACCAGCAGATCGCCCAGGACTTCGTCGCCCATGTCCGGGGCGCCGGACCCGACGAGCGGGAATCGGCCGTGCTGCGCGAGGCGTTCGACGCCGTCCGCGCGGACGCCGTCGTGCGGGAGGTGGCCAAGTGAGGCTGCACCGGCTCGACATCACCGCCTTCGGCCCCTTCGGCAGCACCCAGAGCGTCGACTTCGACGCCCTGTCCACCGCCGGACTCTTCCTGCTGCACGGCCCCACCGGCGCCGGCAAGACCTCCGTCCTGGACGCCGTCTGCTACGCGCTCTACGGCTCCGTCCCCGGCGCCCGCCAGAGCGGCGCGGGTCAGGGCATGAACCTGCGCAGCGACCACGCCGAGCCCCGCACCCGTACCGAGATCCGCCTCGAACTCACCGTCGCCGGACGCCGGTTGGAGGTCACCCGGCAGCCGCCCTGGGAGCGGCCCAAGCTGCGCGGCAAGGGCACCACCGTCGACAAGGCCCAGACCTGGCTGCGCGAGTACGACACCCGGGCGGGCGCCTGGAAGGACCTCAGCCGCTCCCACCAGGAGATCGGCGCCGAGTTCGAGCAGCTGCTCGGCATGAGCCGCGAGCAGTTCTGCCAGGTGGTGCTGCTGCCCCAGGGCGACTTCGCCCGCTTCCTGCGCGCGGACGCCGAGGCCCGGGGCCGGCTCCTCGGGCGACTCTTCGACACCCAGCGCTTCGCCGATGTGGAGAAGCGGCTCGCCGAGCGCCGCCGCGCCGCCGAGGCCCGGGTGCGCGAGGGCGACGCGGCCCTGCTCGCCGACGCCCACCGCATGCAGCAGGAGGCCGGCGACGCCATGGAGCTGCCCGAGCTGGCCCCGGGCGACCCGGGCCTGGCCGGGGCCGTGCTCGGCGCCGCCGCCGTCGCCCGCAGCACCGCCCGGGAGCGCCTCGCCGTCGCCCACAGCCGTCTCACCGCCGCCGAGGCCGCCCGCGCCGACGCCCGCCACACCCTCGACGGCATCCGTGAACTCGCCCGTCTCCAGGGCCGGTTCACGGAGGCGCGGCGCCGGGCCGAGCGGCTCCAGGGCCGGGCCGCCGAGCACCACGCCGATCAGGAGCGCATGGCGCGCTCCCGCAAGGCGGAGGCGGTCGCCCCCGCCCTTGAGCTGCGCGAGGAGGCGGAGCGGGAACACCGCCGGGCCGACGCCGCCGAGGCCCGCGCCCGGGGCCGGGGGGGGGGGGGGGGGGGGGGGGGGGGGGGGGGGGGGGGGGGGGGGGGGGGGGGGGGGGGGGGGGGGGGGGGGGGGGGCGAACTGGTCACGGAACGCGCCGGGCTGGACCGCCAGGAGCGCGCCGACGAGGATGTGCTGCGCGAGGCCGACGCCTGGCTGGACGGCTGGGAGGGCGCGCGTACGACGCTCCAGGCGCGCATCGACACCGCACAGGAGGCCGCGACCCGCGCCGAGCAACTCGCCGTTCTGCGCGAGCCCGCACAGCGCCGCCTGGCCGCCGCCCGCACCCGCGACGCCCGCGCCACCGAGCTGGAGACGGCCCGGCGGCGCGCTCAGGAAGCCGGTCAGCGGGCCCTGGACGCCCGCGCCCACTGGCTCGAACTCAAGGAACAGCGCCTCGACGGCATCGCCGCCGAACTCGCCGCCCACCTCACCGACGGCGCGCCCTGCGCGGTCTGCGGCGCCACCGAACACCCCGCGCCCGCCCGCAAGACCGCCGGACATGTGGACCGCGCGACCGAGGAGCGCGCCCACACCGCCTCCCAGGAGGCCGACCGGCGGCACACCGAGGAGGAGCGGCGCGTCGGCGCCATCGGCCAGGCCCTGGCCGTCGCCTCCGCCGAGGCGGGCGAGGCGTCCACCGCCCGACTCGAAGCCGAGGTGGCCGAGTTGGAGCAGGAGTACGCCCGAGCCCACCGCGCCGCCTCCGCGCTGCACGCCGCCCGCGAGGAGCTGCGGCGCGCCGAGCAGGAGCGCGAACGACGCCTCGCCGACCGGCAGGAGACCGCCGTACGGGCCGCCTCCCGGCTCACCCGGCGCGACGCCCTGGAGCATGAACAGGCCCAGCTGGAAAGCGAGTTGACGCAGGCGCGCGGCACCGCCGACAGCGTGGCCTCGCGCACCGCCCAGCGAGCAGCGGCTGCGGACGGCCGCCTCCGCCCGCGACGCAGCCGCCCGCTGCTGCGCCGAACTGGACCGCCTGTCCACCCGCGCGACCGAGGCCGTGCGCCGACTGGCCCCGCTGCGCGAGGAGTACGACCGCGTCGCCCGGCTCGCCGCCCTCACCGCGGGCACCGCCGCCGACAACGAGCGCAAGATGCGCCTGGAGTCGTACGTACTCGCCGCCCGCCTGGAGCAGGTCGCCGCCGCCGCGACCGCCCGCCTCCAGCGGATGTCCTCCGGCCGCTACACCCTCGTGCACTCCGACGGCCGCAGCGGACGCGGCCGCAGCGGGCTCGGGCTGCATGTCGTGGACGCCTGGACCGGCCGCGAGCGGGACACCGCGACCCTGTCCGGCGGCGAGACCTTCTTCGCCTCCCTCGCGCTCGCCCTCGGCCTCGCCGACGTCGTCACCGACGAGGCCGGCGGGGTGCGCCTGGACACCCTCTTCATCGACGAGGGCTTCGGCAGCCTGGACGACCAGACCCTGGACGAGGTCCTCGACGTCCTCGACGGACTGCGCGAACGCGACCGCAGCGTCGGCATCGTCAGCCATGTCGCCGACCTGCGCCGCCGCGTCCACGCCCAACTGGAGGTCCTCAAGGACCGCTCGGGCTCCAGGCTGCGCCAACGGGGCACCGGCTGACGGCAGTTGGCGCCTACGACGGGCGGGTTCGGCCGCCGTCTCGCGGGCGTGTAGGTTCTTCGCCCATGGCTCGGTTTGAAGATCGCGGAGTGCTGGAGTGGGTGGAGTCGGGCGGCGGCCCCCTGATCGCTGTTCCGGAGGTGGTCCTGCCGTTCTGGGCGGGCGCCGACAGCGAGGAGCTGGACACGGACTACGACCGGGCCTGTGAGGTCTCCGGATACGCCGGACTGCTCCCGGTCGGCGACAGCGCGGCCCTCGTCCTCGGCGACGAACCGGCCGCCACCTCCTATCTGCCCGAGCACACCGCCTTTGTGCGCTGGTCCGCCGCGGACTCCGAGCGCGACCTCTTGGCCGGGGTCCCCGCCGCGCTGGAGACGGCGGTGTGGGAGCGGGAGCTGCGCTGGGAGGTACCGGGACCCGTGGTGCTGTTCGACTCGGCCTGGCCGGGCGGCGAGGCGGAGCGGCAGGAGCATCTGCGGGTGCCGCTCACCGCGGGCTCGTACGCCGTGCGCGCCGGCTACGCCCAGCCGGGCGCCGAGACCTGGGTGGGGCTGGTCCAGCTCAGCAGACTCGGCTAGGGCCTGTTCTGGTTTCAGGGCCGGATGCCGTCGAAGGTGATCTCCAGGTGCCGGGGGCCGCGCAGCACCGCGTTCTCCCGGTACGGCGGCGGGTCCTGGACCAGGCGCGGGTTCTCCAGGCGCCGGGCCAGCTCGGTCAGCGCGATCTGTGTCTCCAGGCGGGCCAGCGGCGCCCCGAAGCAGATGTGGATGCCGCTGCCGAAGCCGAGGTGCTGGATGTCCTCGCGGTCCGGGTCGAAGCGCTCGGGGTCCTTGAACCGCTCCGGGTCCCGGTTGCCCGCGGCCAGCACCAGCCAGATCCGGGAGCCCTTGGGGATGGTCACCCCGCGCACCTCGATGTCGGTGATGCAGGTGCGCTGCGGCACCAGCTGCACCGGCGGCTCGTAGCGCAGCAGCTCCTCCACGAGCCGGGGCGCGAGGTCCGGCTCATGGCGCAGCCGCTCCAGCACGTCCGGATGGCGCAGCAGCGTCAGCATGCCGTTGGTGATCAGGTTGACGGTCGTCTCGTGGCCCGCGATCAGCAGCAGCACGGAGGTGCTGAGCACCTCCATCATCGTCATCGCGCCGTCCGGGCCACGGCTGTTCACCAGGTCGGACAGCAGATCGTCACGCGGCTCCTTGGCGCGCTCCTCGGCCAGCCCCGCCAGATACATGCCGAGCTGCATCCGGGCCTCGCGCGCGGTCCTCGCGAACTCCTCGTCCGCCTCCTGCCGGGTCCCCGGGTCGAGGCTCGCCACCAGCGGATCGACCCAGGCGCGAAAGCGCGGCTCGTCCTCCCGGGGCACCCCGAGCAGCCGGCAGATCACGGTCACCGGGAACGGATACGCGAACTCGTCGACCAGATCGATCCCGCGGGCGTCCCCGAGGCCGTCGATCAGGCCGGTGACGATCTCCCGCAGCTCGCCCCGCATGCCGTCGATCCGGCGCGGCCGGTGCGGCGGCCCGAAGGCGCTGTTGGCCATGCGCCGCAGCCGGTCGTGCTCGGGCGGGTCCAGGCGCAGGAACGACGGCGGCAGCCCGCCCGTCTCCTCCGACTGGAGCAGTGCGTCGTCCCCGGCGGCCGCCAGATTGGCCGCGTCGGAGCTGATCCGCGGATCGTGCAGCAGCGCCTCGATGTCCCAGTAGGAGCTGATGACGTAGGGGCCGCCCTCCTCCTCGTGCAGGACCGGCGTGGCGCGCAGCTCCCGGTACACCGGGTACGGGTCGGCGCGGTTGGCGAAGTCGGTGATCCGGCGCACGATCGAGTCTTGCGTCATGGGAAGTCCTCGGGACGAATTGGGCGGTCGCGGCGCCGGTCAGTGGCGGGCGGGGTGGAAGACGAGCTGGGTGTCGGCCGGTGACCAGCCGCTGAGGGTCACCATCGGGCCATGGGTCGGCAGCGACGGATCGGGGAAGTCGGCCGGCACCGGGCGCCGGTTCTCGGGGCGCCGGTCCAGCGTCGGGTACTCCACCGGGAACGGCGCGCCCCGCTCGATCGCCCGCTGGTAGAACTCCAGCCACCGGGTGTTGTCGAAGCTGACCGCGGCCACCACCCGGCCCTTGTGGCCGTAGACCCCGACGAACCGGCGCTCCGCCGTCGAGCCCTGGGTGATCATCAGCTCCTCGCCCATCGGGGGCACCCCGACCGACTTGATGTTCACCCCGAACTGCGAGGACCAGAACGCCGGCATCCACAGATGCGGGCGCCGGTCGGCACCGTCGCAGATCATGTTGTGCGCGGCCGTCTCCGCCTGCGCCACCGCGTTGCCCCAGTGTTCGAGGGACAGAAACTGGTACTCGAACAGCGCGTGCGGGGAGCGCGCCACATCGCCCGCCACGAACACGTCGTCGGTGACGATGCCCCGGAAGTCGAAGGCCCGGCAGCCCGCGTCGCAGGCGATGCCCCGGGGCCCGGCGCCGAGCCCCGACCCGTCCAGCCACTCGGTGTTGCGCAGCGAGCCCAGCGAGACCACCACCACGTCCGCCTCGACCACGCTCTCGTCGGACAGATGGACCGCCCGCACCCGCCCGGCCGCGTCGCCCTCCAGCGCGGTCACCGTCACCCGGGTGCGCAGATCCACGCCGTGCTCGCGCATCAGCTCCGCGGCGACCGCCCCGACCACCCCGCCGAGCGCGCCCACCAGCGGCGCGCCCGCCCGCTCCGCGACCGTCACCTCCACGCCCTGCTCCCGGCAGGCGGAGGCGACCTCGCAGCCCGCGAACCCGGCGCCGATCACGAACACCCGGCGCGGCCCCGCGCGCAGCCGCTGGTACAGCCTCGCCGCGTCGTCCCGGGTGCGCAGCAGGAAGACGCCGTCCAGCCGGGCCTCCGACTCCTTCGGCCAGGGCCGGGCGCGCACCCCGGTGGCGATGAGCAGCCGGTCGTACTCCACCTCGTCCCCGTCGGACAGCCGCACCCGCCCGGCCGTCAGATCCAGCCCGGTGGCCGCCACGCCGAGCCGCCACGTGGCGTCGACGTCCCGGCGCCGGGGCAGCTCGGTGCGGTGCGGGTCCGCCCGGCCGAGCAGCACCGCCTTGGACAGCGGCGGCCGGTCGTAGGGTTCGTACGGCTCGTCGCCGATCAGGGTCAGCTCCCCGGCGAAGCCCTCCGTGCGCAGCGTCTCGGCCGCCCGCAGCCCGGCCAGCGAGGCGCCCACGATCGCGATCCGGCCCTCGCGGCGGAGCCGGTCCAGATGCTCAGCGGCCATCGGGGGCCTCCGGGCCCCGGAACGCTCCGTGGCCGTCGACCCCGTCGGCCGTGATCGCCTGCACCGGGCAGGCGGCCACGGCCCGCGCCAGCCGCTCGCGCTGCTCGTGGTCGGGCTGTGGGTCGTAGACCAGCGACTCCTCGCCGTGCATGGCGAAGACGTCCGGCGCGAGGAACGCGCACTGCGCGTACCCCTGACACTTGTTGAGATCGACGACGAGCCTCATCGACGCCCTTCCGGTGGCCAGGGTCCGGGGCGCGCGGCACGCGGCTGGCGCGTGCGGCGGCCCGGACGGCGGTCGTCCCCCGTTCGCCAGCATGGAAGCGAAGCCGGGGGACCCGCGCGCCGGGCACGCCGATCGAGTGAGCGGAGCCCCCGGAGGCCGGAGCATTCAGAGGCCGGAGCGCTCAGAGGCCGGAGCGCTCAGAGGCCGGAGCGCTCAGAGTCCGGAGCCCTCGAAGGCTCGACCGCTCGGAGGCTCGACCGCTCAGAGGCTGGAGAGCTCGTTCACCAGGTCGTCCAGGCCCAGCGAGCCCTGGGAGAGGGCCGCCATGTGCCAGGACTTCAGGTCGAACGACGCGCCGTGCCGCTCCTTCGCCCGCTCCCGGCCCAGCAGCCAGGCCCGCTCGCCGAGCTTGTAGCCGATGGCCTGGCCCGGGATGGTCAGATAGCGGGTCAGCTCGCTCTCCACGAAGTCCGCGGGACGGCTGCTGTGCGCGCCGAAGAACTCCTGCGCCAGCTCCGGCGTCCAGCGCTCACCCGGGTGGAACGGCGAGTCCGCCGGGATCTCCAGCTCCAGGTGCATGCCGATGTCCACGATCACCCGGGCCGCCCGCATCATCTGCGCGTCCAGGTAGCCGAGCCGCTCCTCGGCGTCGCCGAGGTAGCCCAGCTCGTCCATCAGCCGCTCCGCGTACAGCGCCCAGCCCTCGGCGTTGGCGCTGACGCTGCCCACCGTCGCCTGGTAACGGGAGAGGTTCTCGGCCACATGCGCCCACTGGGCGAGCTGGAGGTGGTGGCCGGGCACGCCCTCGTGGTACCAGGTCGACACCAGGTCGTAGACGGGGAAGCGGTCCTGGCCCATGGTGGGCAGCCAGGTGCGGCCGGGCCGGGAGAAGTCCTCCGAGGGGCTCGTGTAGTACGGGGCCGCCGCGCCGCCGGCCGGGGCGATCCGCGACTCCACCCGCCGCACCCGCTCGGCGAGTTCGAAGTGGGTGCCGTCCAGGTCGGCGATCGCCCGGTCCATCAGGTCCTGGAGCCAGTCGCGGACCTCGTCCACGCCGATGTGCCGGCCGTGCTCGTCCAGGTGCGCCAGCGCCACCCAGGGGGTCTCGGCGCCGGGCAGGACCTTCTCCGCCTCGCGCTTCATCTCGCCGAGGATGCGGTGGAATTCGGACCAGCCGTACGCGTACGCCTCGTCCAGGTCCAGGTCGGTGCCGTTGAAGTAGCGCGACCAGCGCGCGTAGCGCTCCCGGCCCACGACGTTCGGGGCGCCCTCGACGGCCGGCGCGTACACGTCCCGCAGCCAGTCGCGCAGCCCGGTCAGGGCGGCGGTGGCGGTACGGGCCGCCTCGTCCAGCTCGGCGCGCAGCGCGGCCGGGCCCGCGGCGGCGAACTCCTCGTACCAGCCGAGGCCCTTGCCGTCCGTGTCGATCCACTCGCCGAGCTGTCCGATGAAGGTCTCGGTCGGCCGGGGCGCCGCGAACAGCTTGCGGTCCAGGCCCAGTTGGAGCGACTCGCGGTAGCCGGCGAGCGCGCCGGGCACCGCGCGCAGCCGCTCGGCGATCGCCGCCCAGTCCTCCTCGGTCTCCGCCGGCATCACGGTGAAGATGTCGCGCACCGAGTGGCCGGGCGTGTGCATGTTGCCGACCGCGCGCAGATGCTCCTGGGCCTCGTGCACGGCGAGTTCGGCGGTCAGCCGCTCCCGCAGCAGCCGGCCGCAGCGCCGCTCCACGTCGCTGTCGGCGCCAGGGCGGCGCTCCGCCTCGTCCAGCTCGGCGAGGGTGGTCCGGGCCAGCTCCGCGAGCGCCTCCTGGCCCGCGGGCGAGTAGTCGGGCAGCGTGCGCGAACTCTCCGGCACACCGAGGTAGGTGCCGGTCACCGGGTCGAGGGCGATCAGCTCGTCGACGTACGCGTCGGCGACCTGGCGGGGCAGCAAGATGTTGATCTCAGACATGCCGCCCATCCTCGTACGGGAGGGATCTCCGCGTCACCCGGGTCGGCGGGGATTCAGCTGTCGGCGTGGCCGGGCGGCAGCAGCGGCCCGCACTCCCACTGCTGGAATATCAACCGGGTCTCCACACGGGCGACTTCGCGGTGCGCCGTGAATTCGTCCAGGACCAGCCGCTGGAGATCGGCCATGTCCGCGACGGCCACATGCACCAGATAGTCGTCGGGGCCGGTCAGATGGAAGACCGAGCGGGCCTCAGGCAGCGCGCGCACCCGCTCCACGAACGGGCCCACCAGCTCCCTGCGGTGCGGTCTGACCTGCACCGAGAGCAGCGCCTGCAGACCGCGGCCGAGCTTGGCCGGATCCAGTTGCAGCCGGTGACCGAGGATCACACCGGAGCGGCGCAGCCGGGTCACCCGGTCCAAACAGGTGGACGGCGCAACCCCGACCTGCGCGGCGAGATCGCGGTAGGTGATCCGGGCGTCGTTCTGCAGCAACCGCAGCAACTGGAGATCCACCGGATCCAGTACGACAGATTCGGCCATCGGCCGAACATAGCACGGGGTTTACCGCTCGTAACCCGTTCGATGTTCACCCTTCCCGTCATGGACACAGCGACCACGGGTGCCTACGACGACGTACGCCCCGCACCGAGAGCCCTCGCCACCGAGGCCGTGCACGCCGGCCGCGACGATCTCGCCCGCCAGGGGCTGCACGCCCCGCCGATCGACCTGTCCACGACCTACCCCTCCTACGACAGCCGGGGCGAGGCCGCGCGCATCGACGCCTTCGCCACCGACGGCGCCGACCCGGTGGGCCCGCCCGTCTACGGCCGGCTCGGCAACCCGACCGTCGCCCGCTTCGAGACCGCGCTGGCCCGGCTGGAGGGCACCGAGTCCGCCGTCGCGTTCGCCAGCGGGATGGCCGCCCTCAGCGCGGTGCTGCTCGCGCGCTCGGCGACCGGCCTGCGCCATGTCGTGGCGGTACGGCCGCTCTACGGCTGCAGCGATCACCTGTTGACCGCCGGGCTGCTCGGCACCGAGGTGACCTGGACCGACCCGGCCGGGATCACCGACGCGCTGCGCCCGGACACCGGCCTGGTGATGGTCGAGTCCCCGGCCAACCCGACCCTCACCGAGCTGGACCTGCGGGCCGTCGCGCACGCCTGCGGCTCGGTGCCGCTGCTGGTCGACAACACCTTCGCCACGCCGGTGCTCCAGCGCCCGGCCGAGCAGGGCGCGCGCCTGGTGCTGCACAGCGCGACCAAGTACCTCGGCGGGCACGGGGACGTGCTGGCCGGGGTGGTGGCCTGCGACGAGGAGATGGCCGGCCGGCTGCGCCAGATCCGCTTCGCCACCGGTGGCGTCCTGCACCCGCTGGCCGGATACCTGCTGCTGCGCGGCCTGTCCACCCTGCCGGTCCGGGTCCGGGCGGCCTCCGCGAGCGCCGCCGAACTGGTGCGCCGTCTCGCCTCGGACCCGCGGGTGTCCACGGTCCACTACCCGCGCATCGGCGGCGCGATGATCGCCTTCGAGGTGCGGGGCGATCCGCACGAGCTGATCTCCCGGGTGCGGCTGATCACCCCCGCGGTGAGCCTGGGCAGCGTGGACACCCTCATCCAGCACCCCGCGTCCATCAGCCACCGCATCGTGGACGCCGACGACCGCCGGGGCGCGGGGGTCGGCGACAAGCTGCTGCGGCTCTCGGTCGGGCTGGAGGACGTGGACGACCTCTGGTCCGACCTGGACCAGGCGCTCGGGGAGCGGACCCGGGTGCCGGTCGGGGCGGCGGAGGCGACGGGCTGACGGACCGCCGACGGGTCACGCCTCTCCCAGCGGTGCGGTGCCCGAGGGACCCGGGGGAGGCGACCCACCGGCCCCTGCCGGACCCGCGCGGGCACGGACCCGAGGGGGCCGGGTCCGGAGGGGGCCCGGTCCGGAGTGAGCCCCCTCCGGAGAGGGCACGGACCCGAGTGAGCGCAGTCCGGAGGGAGCCTGGTCGGGAGGGGGCCCAGTTCCGATTGCGGACCCTAGGGGCCCGGTCCCGAGGGGGCTCGGTCTGGAGGGGGCCCGGTCCTGAGAGGGGCCCGGCGCCGCCCTGGCGGTGTCAGTCCCGGTGGGCCCTGTCGTACGTCGGGCGTGGTGCGGGCTCCGCGGTCAGGCGTGCCGTGATCACCAGCGTGCCCTCCTCCACCTGGTAGTCCAGCGGCAGCCCGAGGCCCCGCATCGCCGCGACCATCCCCGTGTTGGACGCCTGCGTCACCGCGTACACACTGTCGCAGTGGGCCTCCCGGGCCATCCCCACCAGCCGCCGCAGCAGCTCCGCGCCGACGCCCCGCCGCTGCCAGTCGTCCTCGATCAGCAGCGCGATCTCCGTCTCGTCGCCGTCCCACAGCAGATGCCCGAGACCGACGATCCGCCCGGTGGACGTCTGCGCGGCGAGCGTCCGCCCGAAGCGGGGGCTGAGGAGATGGTGGAGGTAGCGGTCGGCGTCGCCGACGGGACCGTGGTAGCGCAGCGTCAGCGTGCGGTCCGAGCAACGCTCGTGCATCGCCTTCGCCGCCGCCAGCTCACCGGTGTCGATCCGTCGTACGGCGATGTCGTCGCCCTCGGGCAGCGTCAGCAGGTCCTGCCCGTCCGGGAGCCGCGGTCCCAGCCGGGCGTCCAGCTCGACCAGCGCCCGCGCCCGCGCGAACTCGGTGGGCGTGAACGGCAGATACGGCCGCTCCACGCTGAGCACGCCGCCCTCCGGCGCCCGCAGCCGCAGCACCGTGTCCTCCAACACCCCTTCCGCCGGTACCGATTCCTGGTCGCGGCCCCGGCCGGGCAGCGAGCGGATGGTGCACCGGCCGAGCAACTGCCGCAGTGCCAGCGGCAGTTCCGCCGCGTCCAGCGCCGTACGGGTGGCCAGACCCAGCACCCGGGTCGGGGCGTCGACCAGATCGTGGGCGTCGGCCCGCTCGATGTACGTGGACGTGCCCCCGGCCGCCGCGACCGCCCGCGTCAGCTCCGCCGCGCTCAGCGCCCCCGGCGCCCGCAGCAGGAACTCGTCCACGGTGCCGTCGGCCAGCGGATGCGTCTGGAGGCTCAGGATGTCCACCCGGTGCTTGGCCAGCGCCGTGCACAGCGCGGCCAGCGAACCGGGCTCGTCCTTGACCGTCGTGCGCATCCGCCACAGCGTGCTGGTCCCGGTCACCCCGTCGGCGCCGTCGCCCGGCCCGGCCGACCGCGCGGGGGCGGCCTGCCGGGCACTGGTATCACCGGCCGGGGGCGGGGGCGGTGCATGGCCGTGGCGCCGCGCCCACCAGGTGTGGAAGCCCGCCGTCGCGGCCAGCGCGAGCGCCGAGATCATCAGCAGGGCCGGGCCGTCGGGGCCGTGCCCGATCAGGTTCGCCACCCCGTCGGCCACGGCGACGGCCGTGAAGAGGGCGGCCAGTTCCACGAGGTCCCGCCGCCAGTGGTGCACGGGCCGGCCGTGCCGGGCGCGGGTCACATCAGACATATCCGGAGTCATACAACCACTGTGAAGGAAGCGTGTTGCCTGATCACGAACTGTTTGTGACCGACAGGTAAAGCATGCTCCGCCCTATTTGTGACATCTTTTACGATCGCTCGTGCCCGGCTCCTGATCGAAGCGGCCCGGAGCCGCGCCCGACACGGGGAAAGCCCGCCCGCCGCACCCGAGTTGAGGGTGCCGCGCGCCGGGGGATGACGCCGGCGCGCGACATGGCTCGTAGCGTACGGGAACCGGCGGGGCAACCGTCGATCACTGGCCGACCCGGCCGGGCTGGAGCGTCCGGGTGAACAGCACGGTGCCGTCGTACTCCCGCAGCCGTACCGTCAGCTCGCCGCTCGCGCCGTCGATGTCGACCTCGCCGAAGAACTGATAGCCCTCGGCCGGCGAGACATTGGCGGCGGTCGGCGCCTTGACGAACACGCGGTCCGGACCGAACGTGCCGTCCAGTTCGCTGGCCGGGAACGCGCCGGCGTTGAGCGGGCCCGAGACGAACTCCCAGAACGGCTCGAAGTCCTTGAACGCGGCCCGCGCGGGGTCGTAGTGCTGCGCGGAGGTGTGGTGCACATCGGCGGTCAGCCACACCGTGCCGGTGATCCGGCGGTGCTTGACGAACCGCAGCAGCTCCGCGATCTGGAGCTCACGGCCGAGCGGCGCGCCGGGGTCGCCCTGGGCCACCGCCTCGAAGTTCGGCCTGCCCTCCACCGGGTCCGGCACGACCAGGCCGAGCGGCATGTCGTTGGCGATCACCTTCCACACCGCGCGGGACGCGGCCAGCTCGCGCTTGAGCCACTCCAGCTGCTCGCGGCCGAGGATGCCCACCGGGTCGGTGGTCTGGTCGTCGGGGGAGTTGGCGTTGCGGTAGCTGCGCATGTCCAGCACGAACACGTCCAGCAGCGGGCCGTGGCGCAGGGCGCGGTAGACGCGACCGTCCGGGCGGGCGCCGAGGGTGGAGACCGGGAAGTACTCGGCGAAGGCGCGGCGGGAGCGGCGCGCGAGATCGTCGAGGCGGGTGCCGGCCGGGTAGGGGGTGCCGGAGCCGATGACCTCGCCTGGGTACCAGTTGTTGCGGACCTCGTGGTCGTCCCACTGGACGATGCCGGGGACCTGGGCGTTGAACCGGCGCAGGGCCCCGTCCAGCAGGTTGTAGCGGAAGTTGCCCCGGTAGTCGTCCAGGGTGATCGCGACGTGCGACTTCGCCTCGGTGGTGACGCTGCGGTACAGGCTCCCGTCGGGCAGCGCGGCGGTCGCCGGGATCGGGCCGTCGGCGTAGATGTTGTCGCCGCTGCACAGGAAGAAGTCGGGGTCGGTCCTCGCCATGGCGTCGAAGATGCGGTAACCGCCGATCGACTCGTTGATGCCCCAGCCCTGTCCGGCGAGGTCGCCCGACCACACGAAGCGCACCCCCCGGCGCCGCTGGTCCGGCGCGGTGCGGAAGGTGCCGGTCACCGGCTCGCCGGTGCGCCGCGGGTCGTCCGGGTCGGCCAGTGTCACCCGGTAGTGGATCTGCTCGCCCGCGGGCAGCCCGCGCAGCCGGGTGGTGCCGGTGAAGTCGGTGTCCGCGCCGAGCAGCGGGCCCCGCCAACTGCGCGGAGCACGGAACGACTCCGTCGCCGCCGTCTCCACGATCATCCGGGCCGGCCGGTCCGCGCGCACCCACACCAGCCCGGCGTCCGCCGTCACGTCCCCTGCCTGCACCCCCCCCAGTCCGCCCGGGGGCGCCCGGACAGCGCGAACGCCGGGGCGGCGGCGAGCCCGCCGGGCAGGGCCAGTGCCGCCGACGCGGCGAGCGAGCCGCGCAGAACACCGCGGCGACCGGGGAGCGAACGGTCCGACATGACAACGCCTCCAGCGACAAGATCCGACCAGTGTGCGCAGCCACACCTACGGGGGCGGCGAGGCGCGCACGCGAACCGCCGGTGAACAACCGACCGCATCGGTACGGGACTTGGCCGACACGGCGCGACGCTCCCGGGCCGGTGAACGTGCGTGAGCCGATCGGGTGAACCGGGCGGGAACGGATGGATCGGCGCGGCGCCCGCGCGATAGCTGTGGAGCGAGCCCGCGCGTGGAGCGGGAGTGTCTGCGGTGAGGATGATCGTGCGAGTTAAAGCGGTTCTGGTGGCCCTGGTCGCGGCCGGTGCGGTGCTGGGTCTGACGGCCCCCGCGCAGGCGGACACGACAGGGGACGTCGTGGTCTTCTCCACCGAGGCGCAGCCGCTGGACGTGTACCGCGACCCGGCGGGCTGCCAGCGGCTGCCCGCGCTCGCCCATGTCCTGTCGAACCTCTCGGACCAGCCGGTGCGGATCTACGGCAACCCGTTCTGCCTCGGCCCCGCGCTGGTGGTCCAGCCCGGATACGGAACGCATGTGCCGGGCGGCGCGGGCTCGTTCTCGGCCTAGCCCGCCGCCGGAGAGTCCCGTCGGCTCCCGTCCAGGATCACCCGGGCCACCAGCGCCGGATCGTCGTTCATCGGGCAGTGTCCGCAGCCGGGCAGGCGGATCAGCCGGGCGTGCGGGATGGTCTGCTTGGCACGGACGCCCTGGCGGCGCAGCAGGAGCCGGTCCCTGCTGCCCCAGGCGACCGTGACCGGCAGCCCGGGCAGCGGGTCGGTGAAGCGGACGGCGTTGCCGGACCGCAGGGTCGCCGTGAAGCCCGTCGCCTCCACCAGCGCCCGGGTCTCGGCCACCACGGCGGCGGGGTCCCGGCGGGCGGGGCGGGCGTAGATGGTGCTCATCAGCGCGGTGCGGCCCGCCGTGCTGCGGCTGAGCCGCTCCACCACGGGCACCGGCAGCCGCTGGGCGATCCCGCGCATCGCCAGCAGTGTCGCGAAGGCGTACCGCCGCTCGGCCTCCGTCCAGAACCCGGCGGGGGACAGGGCGGTGACGGACCGTACGCGCTTCTCGCGACCCAGCTCCAGCGCGAGCAGGCCGCCCAGCGAGTTGCCCGCGATGTGCGGGCGGTCCAGCCCCAGCGTCTCGAACAGGGCGCCCAGTACGGCGTTGGTCGTGGGCAGGTCGTAGGCGAGGGCGGGCGGCAGCGCGGGGGAGGCGCCGAACCCGGGCAGGTCGACCGCGATCACCTCGCGCTCGGTGGCGAGGATGTCCACCACCGGGTCCCAGGCCTGCCGGTGGTGCCCGATGCCGTGCAGCAGGACCAGCGGCTCGCCGCGCCCCACGCGCGCGTAGGACACGGCCACGTCCTCGGGGCCGCGCGGGGTCGGGACGGTGAAGGAGGCGGTGGCGGACATGGGTGCTCCTCGGCTCGACTGCTGACGGACGCCGTAGACAGCTTGTCAGCAATCACTACCGACGGGTAGCCCGGGGCGCGGGCCATGACCGGCGAGACGGCCCGGGGCGCGGACCCGGACCCGCACCGGTGTCAACCCGCCTGCCGCACCTCGATGTTGAAGTCCGGGTGCCCGAACACCCGCGACATCTGCAACCACAGCGGCAGATACATCTCCGTGGCCCGCGCCGCCGCGATGCCCCCGAGATCCAGTACCCGCCCGGCCGGCCACCCGAAGTCGCCCAGCCACGCCGTCACCCGCTCCTTCGCGCCCGCGTCCTCCCCGCACACGAACAGCTGATGCCCGCCTGGCACCCGCCCCGGGTCCACCATCACCTTCACATTGACGGTGTTCAGCGTCTTGACCACCCGCGCCCCGGGGAACGCCCGCTGGATCCGCTCGCCCATGCTGTCCGACTCCACCGGGTCGAGCCGGGGCAGCCCGCCCTCGAAGGACAGCGGGTTGCAGACGTCGACCAGGATCTTGCCGTCCAGATGCGCGGCGCCCGCCGCCCGCAGCGCGTCCAGCGCCACCCGCCCGCTCACCGCGTTGATCACCGCCTCGCCCGCCTCCGCGGCCCCCGCGAACGTCCCCGCGTGCGCCCGCCCGGCCACCGCCGTCGCCCACTCCCGCGCCACCGGGTTGTCCGCGGTGCGCGACCCCAGCGTCACCTCGTGCCCCAGCTCCACCAAACGCCCCGCCAGCGTCCGCCCCACCTCGCCCGTGCCCAGCACCCCATACCGCATCGCACACCTCCGGCTCACCGGCCGCCGGCCCCCGGCGGTCCGCGCGGTCATTGTGATCCGGCGCGTTCGCGAGCGGCCAGATTCCGAGTGGACAGCGCCGGGGCGTGTCGGATGGGATGAGGACATGACCGCCGACCCCGCGACCGACGTCTTCGAGGAGCACCGGAGCCTGCTCACCGGCGTCGCCTACCGCATGCTCGGCCGCGTCGCCGACGCCGAGGACGTCGTCCAGGACGCCTGGCTGCGCTGGTCCCGCGCCGAGCGCGCGGAGGTCCGCGAACCCCGCGCCTACCTGGTGCGGATCACCACCCGACTGGCCATCGACCGGCTGCGCCAGGTGCAGTCGCGCGCCGAGTCGTACGTCGGACCGTGGCTGCCGGAGCCCTGCGTCACCGAGTACGGCGACGCCGCCCCCGACGCCGCCGACCGCGCCGTTCTCGCCGACACCGTCTCCCTGGCCGTCCTGGTCGTCCTGGAGTCGCTGTCGCCCCTGGAGCGCGCCGTGTTCGTGCTGCGGGAGGCGTTCGGCTTCCCGTTCGCCGAGATCGCCGCCCTGCTCGACCGCGGCGAACCCGCGGTACGACAACTCGCCGGGCGGGCCCGTCGGCATGTGGAGGAGCGGCGGCCGCGCTACGACGTCGACCCGGGCCGGCGCCGCGAACTGACAGAGCGTTTCCTGGCCGCCGCGTCCGGGGGCGATCTGGACGGGCTGATGGCGGTGCTCGCGCCGGACGTGCGGCTGGTCTCCGACGGCGGCGGCAAGGTCAAGGCGGCCCTGCGGATCCTGCACAGCGCGGACAAGGTGGCCCGTTTCCTGGCCGCCGTGGCGCCCACCGCGGGAGCCGGTGCCACGCTGCGGCTGCTGGAGGCCAACGGCGGCCCGGCCGTCCTGGTCCTGTCCGGCGGCAGACCCGACAGCCTCTTCCAACTGGACGCCACGGAGGGCCGCGTGACCTCGGTCTACATCCAGCGCAACCCCGACAAGCTGCGCCACCTGGCCGCGCACTGAACCGCATGCGGACCCGAGCCCCCGTCCCGCGGCGGGGGCTTTGCCGTGATGTCATCCGGATCACCGCGTACGAACGCCTCGTGAACGCTCCGCTGCGGCCCTCCTCCGCGTTCGCCCGGGGAACGAGGATTGGTCTTGACCAAGGGTGTCGGCCGCCCTATGGTCGGCAGAGAAGTGCAACAACCTTTAATAAACAAGGGCGCTAAAAACCGCCGCACCACGGCTCTTGCGGAGGACAGGGTGGGGACCACGCAGCTGGATTCGGTGCAGGAACCGAAGTACTGGCATCTCAGGACCGTGCTCAGCGAGGCGCTCGACTCCGAGTTCTCGGTCGGCGAGATCCTGCCCAATGAGCGCGATCTGGCCGCCCGCTTCGGCGTGGCCCGCGCGACGCTCCGTCAGGCCCTCGAACAGCTGGAGCTGGAGGGCCGGTTGCAGCGCCGCCGGGGCGTCGGCACCACCGTCGCGCCGCCGCGCGTGGGGGTGGCCGTCGACGGCGAGCAGCACGCCTGGCCCGGCGCCGCCGGGGACGCCTGGCAGGCCGTCGACTGCGTCCAGGAGATTCCGGCCGCGGCCGTCGCCGCCGCCCTGGAGACCGGCGCGGAGGAGAGCGTGCACACCGTGCGCCGCTCCCGGATGTCGGGCGGCCAGCTGGTCGCCACCGAACTCCTGCACATCCCGGCCACCTCGGTGCCCGGCCTCACCGCGATCGACGCGCCCTCCGGCGCGGCCCGCGCGCGTGCGGTGCTGCGGGAGCTGCACCATCTGGACCTGGAGGGCCAGGACCGCGCCGTCGAACTGGGCTCGGCCCGCGCCGACGACGCCCGGGAACTGGACCGGCTGCCCGGCTCGCCCGTCCTGGTCGTCACCACCCGCTTCACCGCCCACGGCCGCACCGCCGCCCTCTCCGTGGCGACCTACCGCGCCGACACCTGCCGGCTGACCTTCGGCGACAGCGCGGGCGTGGAGATCCATCACGACCCCGCCCGACGGGCCTCCTGAGCACTCTTCGACTCACCCGGCGCACCGGCCCGGCACCCCGGCCGGTGCGGGGGAGCCGTGGCCGACACCGTGTCGCCCGGCCGCGGGACGCTCCTATGATTCCGGCAACCACGCATCGCGAGGAGGCCGTTCCGCCATGAGCCGCATCCAGCCCGCAGCACAGGTACCGGCGCACGAGGAGCTGCGCGTCCCCGTGCACGGCGGCGATCTGGCCGTACTGCGCTGGCCCGCCGCCGACCCCGGCGCCCCCGTGGTGCTGGCCCTGCACGGCATCACCGCCAACGGCCTGTCCTGGGCGCGGGTCGCCCACCACCTGGCCGGCCGCGTCACCCTGCTCGCCCCCGACCTGCGCGGCCGGGCCCGCAGCGCCGACCTGCCCGGCCCGTACGGCATCGCCGCGCACGCCGACGACATGGCCGCCGTGGCCGCGCGGCTGGCGCCCGGCCCCGTGGTGCTCACCGGCCACTCCATGGGCGCCTTCACCGCCGCGCTGACCGCCGTACGCCACCCCGGCCTGCCCTCGTCGCTGCTGCTCGTCGACGGCGGCGTGACCTTCCCGGTGCCGACCGGACTGGAGCCCGACGAGCTGATCGCCGCCGTACTCGGCCCGGCCATGGCCCGGCTGTCCATGACCTTCGAGGACCGGGACGCCTACCGGGCGTTCTGGCAGCGGCACCCGGGCTTCGCCGCCGCCTGGTCGCCCTGGGTGGACGCCTACATCCAGCGCGATCTCATCGGCGCGGAACCCGAGTTGCGCTCCTCCTGCGCGCTGGAGGCGGTCCGCGTCGACGGCATCGACCAGCTCGGCGGCGAGGTGGCCGAGGCGATCCACCGGCTGCCGCTGCCCGCCCGGCTGCTCTGGGCGGAACGCGGCCTGATGGACGAGCCGCAGGGCCTGTACGACGACGACCGCCTCGCCGCCGCGAAGCTCGACCCCGAGCGGGTCCGCACCCGCCGCGTCCCCGGCACCAACCACTACACGATCCTCGTCGGCGACCCCGGCGCCCGGCTGGTGGCGGACCAGCTGCTGGCCGAGGCGGGCGGCACGGCGCCGTAGACGGCGCGGGCCCGCGCACCGTACGCGTCCCGCGCGGGTGCCGTACGCGTCCCGCCCGGGTGCCGTCAGCGGCGCGCCGTCACCGTGCCCTCCACCGCGAACAGTTGCTCCTCCACATGGTCCAGGGCCAGCCGCAGCGCCCCCGTGGCCACGGCCGCCTCGCCCAGTGCCGACAGCGCCACCCGGGGCGGCCGCAGACAGTAGCGGGCCAGTTCGCGGCGCAGCGGTTCCAGGACGCCGTCCAGTCCGGCCGCCCAGCCGCCGACCACGACCAGCTCCGGGTCGAGCGCCAGCACCAGCGCGGCCACATCGTGCACCAGCCGCTGGATGAACCGCTCCACGGCCGCCCGCGCCCGCAGATCGCCCTCCCGCGCCAGCGCGAACACCTGGGCCACCGCCTGCTCGTCCAGCGGGTGCAAGGGCTCGTCGGTGGTGGACAGCAGCGTCTCCGGGGTGGCCTCCCGGCCCAGCAGATGCAGCGCGCCGATCTCGCCCGCCGCCCCGCCGAAGCCGCGGTGCAGCCGACCGCCGATCAGCGCGCCCGCCCCAGGGCTCAGCCCGGCCAGCACGAACACCACGTCGTCGGTCTCGTCCGCCACGCCCTTCCAGTGCTCGGCGACCGCCGCCGCGTTGGCGTCGTTCTCCACCAGCACCGGACACTTGAAGGAACGGCTCAGCCGCTCACCGAGGTTCAGGCCCGTCCACTGCGGCAGCGCCGTGCTCAGCCGGACCGTGCCGTCCGCCGCCACGATGCCGGGCGTGCCCACGCCCACCGCGCGCAGCGAGTCCCGGGGGACCCCGCAGCG
Source organism: Streptomyces sp. LaBMicrA B280 (assembly GCF_049222185.1). Classification (NCBI taxonomy): domain Bacteria; kingdom Bacillati; phylum Actinomycetota; class Actinomycetes; order Kitasatosporales; family Streptomycetaceae; genus Streptomyces; species Streptomyces sp. LaBMicrA B280. Next base: position 110,593 of record NZ_JBMJCT010000009.1, read on the forward strand.
CCGCAGCAGTTCGGCCACCGCGCCCCGCAGCCGGTCCAGGCGCTCGTCCGCCGGTGCCGTCTCGGTGACCTCCTTGGCCTGCCGGCCCAACACCCGCCCGTCCAGGTCGGACAGCAGCGCCGCGACCCGGTGCGGGCCGATCTCCAGGCCCAGCAGATGCCCCGCCTCGGCCCGGAACCGGAACCGCCGGGCCGGGCGCCCCTGCCGCCGCGCGATCCCCTCGTCGGCGGCCCGCTCCACCACGAGCCCCGCCTCGATCAGGCCCTCCACCACGCCCTCGACCGTGGGCCGGGACAGCCCGGTGACCCGGGCGATCTCGGTGAGCGTCGCACAGTCCGTGGCCCGCAGCGCGTGCAGCACCACCGCGGAATTGATCCTTCGCAGCAGCGAGGGATCGCCGCCGGTCAGCTGGCCCACCGTCGGTCCTCCCAGCTCGCGGGCGTGTTGGCCGGATCGTACTCGTCCCGCACCGCCCCGGCGAGCGCCGGGCCGGACCGGAGCGGAAGCGGCGGCTCAGCGCGGCTCCACGAACCCCGACTCGTACGCCGCGATCACCGCCTGGGTGCGGTCGCGCGCGCCGAGCTTGGCCAGTACGGCGCTCACATGCGACTTGACCGTCTCCGCGCCCACCACGAGACCGGCGGCGATCTCCGCGTTGGACAGCCCGCGCGCCATCAGCCGCAGCACCTCCGTCTCCCGCTCGGTCAGCCGCGCCCGCTCCAGGACGGGCCGCGCGGGCCGCCCTTGGCCGTCGCCGTACCGCTCGGCGAGCCGTCGTACCGAGGCCGGAAACAGCAGCGACTCGCCCTCGGCGACCAGCCGTACCGCGTGCACGATCTCGGCGGGCCGGGCCCGCTTCAGCAGAAACCCGTCGGCGCCCGCGCGCAGCGCCTCGTACACGTACTCGTCGTCCTCGAAGGTGGTCACCACGAGGATCTTCGGCGGGTCGGCGACCGTGCGCAGCACCGCGCGGGTGGCCTCGATGCCGTCCAGCAGCGGCATCCGCACATCCATGGCCACGACATCGGGCCGCAGCCGCCGCACCAGCGGGATCACCGCCGCGCCGTCCGCCGCCTCGCCCACCACCTCGATGTCGGGCTGCGCCCCGAGCACGGCCCGCAGCCCCGCGCGGACCAGTGGTTCGTCGTCGACGAGAAGTACGGTGACCGGCATCCGGCCAGCCTAGAACACCCCCGAGGGCCCTCAGCCCAGCGGCAGTTCGACCCGGACCAGCCATTCGTCCCGCTCCGGGCCGGTGTGCGCGGTGCCGCCGAGCAGGGCGGCGCGCTCCCGTATGCCGCGCAGCCCGCTGCCCCGGCCCGGGCCGGGTATCGGCTCCGGCAGCGCGTTGCGCACCCGCAGCAACAGCCGCTCGTCGGTGACCGCGACCCGGACCCGCACGGGTACGGCGCCCGCGTGCCGCAGCACATTCGTCAGCGACTCCTGGAGGATGCGGTAGCCCTCGCGCGACACCGGCCCCGGCACCGCCGCGACCGGCCCCGACACCTCGGCGTCCACCAGCGCCCCCGAGGCCCGCGCCGATTCCAGCAGCCTGTCCGCCTCGGCCAGCGTGGGCCGGGCGCTCGCCGGCCGCTCGGCCTCGCGCAGCACCCCCAGCACCCGCTCCAGATCGGCGAGCGCGGCCCGGCCGGTCTCCTCGATCGCGCCGAGCGCCCGGTCGGTGAACTCCGGATCGCCCGCCGCGCGCGCCGCACCCGCCTGCACCACCGCCACCGTCAGCGCGTGCCCGATGGAGTCGTGCAACTCCCGGGCGATCCGGGTCCGTTCGAGCAGCCGCTCGGTGCGCTCCTCCAGCGCGGCCAGCCGCTCGGCGGCCGACGGCCCGAGCAACCAGCGCGCGCACGCCGTGATCAGCGCGCCCAGGCCGACGACCGCGCCGTACAGGGCGAGCAGCGGGAGGGGGGACAGCAGGGCCCAGGCGGGCGCCGCTGACAGCAGGTCCAGCAGCGGCATCCCGGACGGTGTGTGACCCCACGCGCAGCGCGCCAGCTCGACCGAGGTGACGAGCGACCACGCCGTGGCGAAGCAGGTCACCCAGCCGAGCACCCAGCGCAGCTCCAGCCATCCCACCGTGCGCAGCCGGTCCCGCCAGCTCGCCGCCGGGGCCTCGGATATGCCGGACTCCGGCACGTCGGGTGTCAGCATCAACCGCGCCTGCACCCCCTCGCCCCGGCGGACGGCGGGCAGCAGTCCGAGCGGGACGAGTACCAGGGCGGGCACCCAGGGACGCTCGGGGTCGATGAAGAGCCACAGACTCTCCATCAGTATCGGCACCCACAGATGCAGCAGCCGTGTGTACGTCGTCCCGCGCAGCAACGGGCGCAGGAGGCGGACCATGGGCACATCGTCGCACCCGCCACTGACAACGGACCTCCCCCGCGCGGGGGAGACGGTCCCCACCGGTGGGGGAGGCGTCAACTCCCGTGCCCCGCCAGGCTGAAGCCATGACCAGTATCGACGTACGCGACCTCACCAAGGAGTACGGCACCGGGCGGGCCGTGGACGGTCTGAGCTTCAGCGTCCGCCCCGGCCGGGTCACCGGCTTCCTCGGCCCCAACGGCGCGGGCAAGTCCACCACCATGCGTCTCGTCCTCGGCCTCGACCGCCCCACCGCGGGCACCGCGACCATCGGCGGCCGGCCGTACGCCGCGCTGAGCGAGCCGCTGCGCCGGGTGGGCGCCCTGCTGGACGCCGGGGCCGCGCACCGCTCCCGCAGCGCCCGCGACCATCTGCGGGCCCTCGCGGCGAGCAACCGTATCCCCGGCGCCCGCGTGGACGCGGTCCTCGAACAGACCGGTCTCGCGGAGGTGGCCCGGCGCCGGGTGGGCACCTACTCGCTCGGCATGCGCCAGCGCCTCGGCATCGCCGCGGCCCTGCTCGGCGACCCCGGGGTGATCCTGCTGGACGAGCCCGCCAACGGCCTCGACCCCGAGGGCATCGTCTGGATCCGCACCCTGCTGCGCGGCCTCGCCGCCGACGGCCGTACCGTCCTGGTCTCCAGCCATCTGATGAACGAGACCGCCTCCTTCGCCGACCATCTGGTGATCCTCGGCCGCGGCCGCCTCCTCGCCGACACCCCCGTGCGGGAGTTCATCGACGCCCGCGTCCAGCCCGAGGTCAGGGTGCGCAGCTCCGACGCGGGCGCGCTCGGCGAGCTGCTCGCCCGGCACGGCCACGACGCCGTACGGCACCCGGACGGCGCCTGGACGGTACGGCACACCCGCGCCGAGGAACTCGGCCACCTGCTCGCCCAGGAAGGCGTGCCCGTCCTCGAACTGGCCGCCCGCGAGGGCACCTTGGAGCAGGCGTACCTCGATCTGACCGCCGCCGAAGCCGAGTTCACCACCCAGCCCCAGGAGGTCTGACCATGCCGTTCGTCCCGGTTCTCCGCGCCGAGCTGATCAAGATCCGCACCCTGCGTTCGCTCCTCGGCTCGCTGGCCGCGGTCGTCCTCGTCACGGCCGCCTTCTCCGCGCTCGCCTCGGCCTCTCCCGACGAGAACGACCCCGACCCGCTGTTCTCGGCGTTCTTCGGCATCAGCTTCGGGCAGATCGCCGCGATCGCCTTCGGTACGACGGCCGTGGCGGCGGAGTTCCGGGGCGGGGCGCTGCGGCTGACGCTGGCGGCCACCCCGGACCGGCCCCGCTGGTTCGCCGCCAAGGCCGCCGCGATCGCCCTGCCCGCGCTCGCCGTCGGACTGCTCACGGGAGCGGTGACCCTCCTGGTCGGCAAGGCCGTCCTCGGCGCCGACGGCCCGACCTGGGCACAGGGGCTGCGCGGCGCCGTCGGCTGCGGCCTCCAGCTCACCCTGATGGCCCTGTTCGCCGCGGGCCTCACCGCCGTACTGCGCAGCGGTGTCGCGACCCTCTCGATCCTGATCCCGTTCCTGCTGATCGTGTCCTTCGTGATCGGCGACATGTCCGCGGGCGTCGCCGACTTCCTCCCCGACCGCGCGGGCCAGGTCGCCCTGCACAGCACCTGGGACGGCCCCCTCGGCCCCTGGACCGGCCTCGCGGTGTGCGCCCTGTGGGCGGCGGCGGCGCTGCTGGCGGGGGCGTGGTCCGTGAGCCGCAGGGACGCCTGAGTCAGTCCGCGGCCGCCAGCCGCAGCCGCCCGTACTCCTCCGCCATCGTCGCCGCCGTCCAATGGGCGTTCAGACCGCTGGGGTTGGGGAGAGCCCAGATCCGGGTGTCGCCGATGGTGCGCTGCTGGGGGCCGATCCGGGCGGTGCGGTCGGCGAAGGCGGCGCGGTAGGCGGTCACACCGACCACGGCGAGCCAGCGCGGCGCGAGCTGCCGTACCTTCTCGGTCAGCAGCCGGCCGCCCTCGGTGTACTCCTCGGCGGTCAGCTCATCCGCCCGGGCGGTGGCGCGGGCCACGACGTTGGTGATGCCGAGGCCGTACGACAGCAGGTCCCCCTGCTCGGCCGGTTCCAGCCGCCGGGGGGTGAAGCCGGACAGGTGCAGCACCGGCCAGAACCGGTTGCCGGGGCGGGCGAAGTGGTGGCCGGTGGCCGCCGTCATCAGGCCCGGGTTGATGCCGCAGAAGAGGACCCGGAGGCCGCCCGCGACCACGTCCGGGACGAGGCGGTCGCGGGCGGCCTCCAGGTCCGCCTTCGAAAGACGCGGAGTCAGAGGATCGCTCCGGGGGTGTAGCCGGCGGCCTCCGGGCGCTGCTTGACGATCTCCTCGATCCGGCCGACGACCACGCCGACCTGGTCGGCCGCGGCGCCGGTGAAGGACAGCTTGTCGGCCATCAGCGCGGCCAGCTGGTCACGGTCCAGCGGCAGCCGCTCGTCGGCGGCGAGCTTGTCCAGCAGATCGTTGCGCTCGGCGCCCTGCTCGCGCATGGCGAGGGCGGTGGCGACGGCGTTCTCCTTGATCGCCTCGTGCGCGACCTCGCGGCCGACCCCGGCGCGCACCGCGCCCATCAGCACCTTGGTGGTGGCGAGGAACGGCAGGTAGCGGTCCAGCTCACGGGCGATGACCGCCGGGAACGCGCCGAACTCGTCGAGCACGGTCAGGAAGGTCTCCAGCAGGCCGTCCAGCGCGAAGAACGCGTCCGGGAGCGCGACACGGCGCACCACGGAGCAGGACACGTCGCCCTCGTTCCACTGGTCGCCCGCCAGCTCGCCGGTCATCGAGGCGTAGCCGCGCAGGATCACCATCAGGCCGTTGACGCGCTCGCAGGAGCGGGTGTTCATCTTGTGCGGCATCGCCGAGGAGCCGACCTGGCCCGGCTTGAAGCCCTCAGTGACCAGCTCGTTGCCGGCCATCAGCCGGATCGTCTTGGCCAGCGAGGACGGCGCCGCCGCCAGCTGCACCAGCGCGGTGACGGCCTCGTAGTCCAGCGAGCGCGGGTAGACCTGCCCGACCGAGGTGAACGCCTGGGAGAAGCCCAGGTGGGAGGCGATCCGCTGCTCCAGCTCGGCGAGCTTGGCCGCGTCGCCGCCCAGCAGGTCCAGCATGTCCTGCGCGGTGCCCACCGGGCCCTTGATGCCGCGCAGCGGGTAGCGGGCGAGCAGCTCCTCGACGCGGCCGTAGGCCACGAGCAGCTCGTCGGCGGCGGTCGCGAAGCGCTTGCCGAGGGTGGTGGCCTGCGCGGCCACGTTGTGCGAGCGGCCGGCCATGACCAGCTCGGCGTACTCGCCGGCCAGCTTGCCCAGGCGGGCGAGGACGGACACGCTGCGGTCGCGCATCAGCTCAAGGGAGAGCCGGATCTGGAGCTGCTCGACATTCTCCGTGAGGTCACGGGAGGTCATGCCCTTGTGCACGTGCTCGTGCCCGGCGAGGGCGTTGAACTCCTCGATCCGTGCCTTCACATCGTGCCGGGTGACCTTCTCGCGCTCGGCGATCGAGGCCAGGTCGACGGTGTCGAGGACACGCTCGTAGTCGGCGATCGCCTCGTCCGGCACCTCGATGCCGAGGTCCTTCTGGGCCCGCAGCACGGCGAGCCAGAGCTGCCGCTCCAGCTTCACCTTCTGCTCGGGCGACCAGAGCGTGGCGAGCTCGGCGGAGGCGTAGCGTCCGGCGAGGACGTTCGGGATGCGGGGCTTGGCGGGCGCTGAAGTCACGTGTCCAGAGTCTACTGGCGGTTTGTGCAGGCCAGCGCCACGCCCCCGTTCGTCGGAAGCTACGAGAGCGCGCCGCGCCCCGTCACGCCCGGCCCTCGTACGCCTCTCGGGCCTCGGGCGTCTCGTACGGCAGCAGCTCCGGGCGCTTGGCCGGCAGGCCGTCCCCGGAGGAGCGGCCGGTCAGCCGCCTGCCTATCCAGGGCAGCAGGTACTGCCGGGTGAAGCGGAGGTCCGCCATCCGCCGGTCGAGCCAGGCCGGCGGCGCGGTGGCCGCCATCGGCACCTGCCACTCGGTGTCCTCGGGCGGGTAGCCGAGCGTCTGCCAGACCGCCTCGGCCACCCGGCGGTGCCCGTCGGCCGTCAGATGCAGCCGGTCCACGCCCCACAGCCGGGGATCGGCGAGCGCGGGGGCGCCGTACAGGTCGACGACGAGCGCGCCGTGTTTCGCGGCCAGCTCGTCCACGGTGGCGAACAGCTCCTCCATGCGCGGCCGGAACCGCTCAAGGACCGGGCCCTGGCGGCCGGGGCTGCGCATCAGCACCAGCCGCCCGCAGGAGGGGGCGAGCCGCTCCACGGCCTCGGTGAGCAGCCCGCGCACCCGGCCCATGTCGCATGTGGGCCGCAGGGTGTCGTTGAGCCCGCCGACCAGGGTCACCACATCGGCGTTCATCGCGGCGGCCGCGGCCACCTGCTCGTCGACGATCTGCCCGATCAGCTTGCCGCGCACGGCGAGATTGGCGTACCGGAAGCCGGGGGCGCTCGCCGCCATCCGTGCGGCGAGCAGATCCGCCCAGCCCCGGTAGGAGCCGTCGGGCAGCAGGTCCGACATGCCCTCGGTGAAGGAGTCGCCGATCGCGACCAGGCTGGTGTACGGGGGAGAAGTGGGATTCGTCTGCATGGCGACAGCGATGGTATCCCGGCTCCATACCCAGCGGTCGGTCGGTCGGGGAGACCGACGCGCTCAGGCCGGCTGCCCGAACAGCTCCCGCAGCACGTCCTCCATGGTCACGAGCCCGGCGAGGCGCCCGTCGTCGCCGAGGACGGCCGCCACGTGGTTGCGGCTGCCGCGCATCGCGGTGAGCACGTCGTCCAGCGGGGTGTCCGCCTTCACCCGGGCGATCGGCCGCATGTCGCGCAGCTCGAACGGCAGGTCCTGGGGCAGGGCGTCCAGCGCGTCCTTGACGTGCAGATACCCGACGATACGGCGGCCCGGGTCGACCACCGGGAACCGGGAGAAGCCCGACTCGGCCGACAGCCGTTCCAACTGCTCCGGGGTGACGCCCACCTGCGCGTACACCACCCGCTCCAGGGGCACCACGACGTCCCGGACCGGACGGCTGCCCAGCTCCAGGGCGTCGTGCAGCCGCTCCTGGGCCCGGTCGTCGATCAGGCCCGCCTCGCTCGCGTCCTTGACGATCTCGGCGAGCTGGGCGTCGGTGAAGGTCGCCGCGACCTCGCCCCTGGCCTCCACCCGCAGCAGCCTGAGCAGCGCGTTGGCGAACGCGTTCACCGTGAAGATCACCGGGCGCAGCGCCCGGGACAGCGCGACCAGCGGCGGCCCGAGCAGCAGAGCGGCGCGCACCGGCTCCGCGAGCGAGATGTTCTTGGGCACCATCTCGCCCAGCAGCATGTGCAGATACGTCGCCAGGGTCAGCGCGATCACGAACGACACCACGTGGCCCACGCCCGGTGGCACGCCCACCGTGTGGAACACCGGCTCCAGCAGATGCGCGATGGCCGGTTCGGCGACCACGCCGAGGACCAGGGTGCACAGCGTGATGCCGAGCTGGGCGGCGGCCAGCAGCGCGGAGACGTGCTCCAGGCCCCACAGCACGCTCTTCGCCCGCCGGTCGCCCTCCTGCGCGAGCGGCTCGATCTGCGAGCGGCGCACCGAGATCAGCGCGAACTCGCCGGACACGAAGAACGCGTTGACCACGAGGGTGGCCAGACCGATCAGCAGCTGTACGGCGATCATCGCGCCCCCTCCGTCGTCCGGTCCCCGCGCTCGTCGTCCAGCGGCGCGTGCAGCAGCACCCGGGCGGCGCGCCGCCCGGAGGCGTCCACCACGTCGAGGCGCCAGCCCGCGATCTCGACCCGGTCGCCGATCTCCGGTATCCGGCCCAGTTCGGTGGCGACCAGACCGGCCAGGGTCTCGTACGGCCCGTCGGGCACCCGCAGTCCGACGCGCGCGAGCTGGTCGGTGCGGACGGCGCCGTCGGCCGAGTACAGGGCCCGGCCGCTCTCGTCCGCGCCGGCCGGGGCGAGGTCGGGCGTCTCGTGCGGGTCGTGCTCGTCACGGACCTCGCCGACGACCTCCTCGACGATGTCCTCCAGGGTCGCCACGCCCGCCGTGCCGCCGTACTCGTCTATGACGACGGCCATGGTGCGGCGGCCGGAGAGCCGGTCGAGGAGCCGGTCGACGGTGAGGGACTCGGGCACCAGCAGCGGCTCCCGCATCAGATGCGAGATACGGCGGTGGCGGCGGTGCTCGGCGGGCACCGCGAGGACGTCCTTGATGTGCACGGTGCCGACCACGGAGTCGAGGTTGCCGCGGAAGACCGGGAAGCGGGACAGGCCGGTCGCCCGGGTGGCGTTCGCCACGTCCTCGCAGGTCGCCTGCTCCTCCAGGGCGATGACCTGGACGCGCGGGGTCATCACGTTCTCCGCGGTCAGGTCGGCCAGGTTCAGTGTCCGTACGAACAGCTCGGCGGTGTCCGCCTCCAGGGCGCCCTGCTTGGCGGAGTGCCGGGCGAGCGCGGCCAGCTCCTGCGGCCCACGCGCGGAGGCCAGCTCCTCGGCGGGTTCGAGACCGAGCCGGCGTACGACATGGTTGGCCGTGTTGTTCAGCTGGGCGATGAAGGGCCGGAAGGCGGCGCTGAACCAGCGCTGCGGGGTGCCCACCCGCTTGGCGACGGCCAGCGGCGAGGAGATCGCCCAGTTCTTGGGCACCAGCTCGCCGACGACCATCAGGAACACCGTGGACAGCGCGGTGCCGAGCACCAGGGCCGCCGACTGCGCCGCGCCGCCGGACAGGCCCATGGCGCGGAACGGCCCGGCGAGCATCTTGGCGATCGAGGGCTCGGCGAGCATGCCGACGACCAGGTTGGTGACGGTGATGCCGAGCTGGGCGCCGGACAGCTGGAACGTCAGGTTCCGGACGGCCTTCAGGGCGCCCGCGGCGCCCCGCTCGCCGCGCTGCGCGGCCCGCTCCAGCTCGCCGCGCTCGACCGTGGTCAGCGAGAACTCCGCGGCCACGAACGCGCCGCAGGCGAGAGACAGCAGGATCGCCACCAGAAGCAGCAGCACTTCGGTCATCGGGTCACCCCCGTCCCATGATCGGACGGGGAACGGTGGGACGCGCGGTGTCGCGGGCCGGGGGGCTCGCCCATGGGTGGACGCTCACTACCTTTCACAGAGGACCGAGTGCTCTCTCCAGGGTAAAGGATGGGCAAAGCAGTGCCGGGGAGGCTGTGGACAACTCATCGGCCTCAGGCGGTGAGCGGCTTCACCCAGCGCCGCCACCGCTCCTCGGGCGCGTACCCCGCCGCGCTCCACGCGTACCGCGCCCGCTCATTGCGCACCAGCACCATCGCGTCGGCGCGCCGCCCGCCGAGGCGCGCGAAACGCTCCTCGGCGGCGGCCAGCAGGGCCCTGGCGACGCCCTGGCGCCGCCGCTCGGGGGCCACCGCGAGCCGGTACAGATGGCAGCGCCAGCCGTCGAAGCCCGCGATCACGGTGCCGACCAGCTCACCGTCCCGCTCGGCCAGGATCAGCGCCTGGGGGTCGCGCTCCAGCAGGCGCTCCACCCCGGCGCGGTCGTCGCTGATGCTGGTGCCCTCGGCGGCCGTACGCCAGAAGGCGAGCACGGCGTCGAGGTCATCGGGCAGGGCGGCACGTACGCGCAGCTCGTGCGGCGGCTCGTGCAGTGGCTCGTGCGGTGACTCGTTCATGCGGCCACCCTGATCGCGGCCGGCTCCCGCGCGCCGGGGTTTCCATCATGCGGACTCGGCGCGCAGCCGCTCGATCACCGGCGCGAACTCCTCCATCCGGGGTTCCAGGATCGTCAGGTTGGTGAATCCGTACCGCTCGCGCTGCGCCCTGATCTTCGCCACGACGTCCTCCAGCGGGCCCACCAGCATGATCGGCAGCGCCCGCGCGGCTTCCAGGGTCAGGTGCGGTTGCCGCTCCAGCACGGACGTGAGTGCCGTCCCGGGATCGTCGGTGATCGCCACCTGCTGGATCAGCAGGTTCAGCTCGGCGGGCTCGGCCCGGCCGGCCGCGAACTCCCGGTAGCGTCCCACCCGTTCGTCCAGCTCGTCGGCGGTGAGCGGTGCGAGTGACCGCGTGCTGCCCGTCCGGACGCCCGAGAAGGCCGCGATGTCGGCGTGCTCGGCGGTCAGCCGCAGCATCCGGTCGCCGTTGCCGCCGATCAGCAGCGGCACCCGGGCCTGCTCCGGGCGCGGCTGGTGCTCCTCGGAGCCGAGCAGCCGCGCCAACTCCTCGACGGTGTGCCGCAGATGGTCCACCCGCTCGCCCGCGGAGCCGAACGGCAGCCCGGCCGCCTCGTGCTCCTCCCGCACATAGCCGGTGCCCAGGCCGAGTTCGAGCCGCCCGCCGGTGAGCGCGTCCGTGGTCGCGACCTCCCGGGCCAGCAACGCCGGGTTGTAGAAACCCGCGTTGAGCACCAGCGTGCCGACCCGGGCCCGCTCGGTCGCCTGCGCCGCCGCGACCAGCGCCGGGAAGGGCGCCACCCAGCCGAGATGGTCGGGGACGAGGATCACGTCGTAGCCCAGCTCCTCGGCACGGCGGCACTTCGCGCGCCACTCGGCCGCGGACGCGGGCGTGAGCATGTTGACCCCGAAACGGAACCGGCGTGACATGAAGTCTCCTCAACCGTAAGCGAATTGACCTTCAGCTGGCATCCCATCACATCGAGTGCCGACATGTTCGGAGGGCGTTCACTCGTGGGCGATCGCGGCCAGCACATTCATCCGGGAGGCCCGCAGCGCGGGCAGCGCGGCGGCGACGACCCCCACCACCGCGGAGCCGACGACCACGGCCACGATCGTGCCCCAGGGGATCGCGAACGCCGTCAACCCGCGCAGCGCCAGCACCCGTTGCATGCACACGCCCCACACCAGGCCGAGGGCGAGACCGAGCACCGCGCCGAACACCGCGATCACCACCGACTCCAGCCGGATCATCCGCCGCAGCTGCCGCCGCCCCAGACCGATCGCGCGCAGCAGCCCGATCTCCCGGGTGCGCTCCACCACCGACAGGGCGAGGGTGTTGACCACGCCGAGCACCGCGATGACGATCGCCAGCCCCAGCAGCGCGTACACCAGGTACAGCAGCACCCCGATCTGGTCGTGGACCAGCTGCTTGTAGTCGCTCTGGTCGCGCACCTGCACCTGCGGGAACGGCTTGAGCGCCTGTTCGAGGCGGGGGCGCAGGTCCTTCGGCGCGGTGCCGGGCGCGGCGTTCACGTACAGCGCGGAGTCCTGGCCGCCGGGCGCGTATCGCTCCAGTGTGCCGAGACCGAAGAAGACACCGCCCTGCTCGCCGAAGCCGCCGGTGCCGGACTGCTCCGTGAGCGCGCCGACCGTCAGCCCCGCCCGGCGGCCGCCCGGGAACTCCACCGGCAGCACGCTGCCGAGCCGCACCCCGTGGTCCCGGGCGAAACCCGCGTCCAGGGCGAGGTGCCCGTCGGCCAGCGCGGCCGCCGAACCACCCCGCGCGTAGGACATGTGCACGACGTCGTCCAGGCCCGGACCGTAGCCGACCGCGCCCGTCTGCACCCGCCCGCCGTCGGGCAGCCGTACGGCGATCCGGGTCAGCCGCTGCGCCACGACCAGCCCGGCGCCCCTGGTCGCGGCCACCCGGTCGGCGATCTGCCGGGTGAACGGGGTGAAGTTGGCGTTCTGGACGGTGAAGTCGGCGCCGAGCCGCTTGTCGATCTGCTGGTCGAACGACGCCGACATGGACGCGCTCGCCACCGACATCCCGCCCACCAGGGCCAGGCCCACCATCAGCGCGGCGGCCGTGGCACCGGTACGGCGGGGATTGCGCAGGGCGTTGCGCCGGCTCATCCGGCCCACCGCCCCGAACACGGCGGGGAAACCCGCGCCCAGCACCCGGATCACCGGCCGCACCAGCAGCGGCCCGGCCACCACGGTCGCGATCAGCGTCAGCGCCACCCCGGCGCCCAGCAGCGCGGCGGCGGGCCCGGTGCGCGTGGCCAGATCGGGCGCCGCCGCGCCCACGGCCCCGACCGCCGCCCCGGCGATCGCCCGCGCCCGCAACGGCTTGCCCACACCGGCGACCTCGGCGTCCGCGAGCGCCGCCATGGGGGAGACGGCCGCCGCGCGCCGGGCGGGCAGATAGGCGGCCACGAAGGTCACACCGAGCCCGACCCCGTACGCGGCGACGGGCGTGCCCCAGCCGATCACCATCTGGGCGGCGTTCAGATTCATGCCGAACGCCCGCATCAGGTCGATCAGCCCGAACGCCAGTCCGATCCCGGCCGCGAGGCCGAGCGTCGAACCGACCAGGCCGAGCAGCAGCGCCTCGGTCAGCACCGAGCGCCGTACCTGCCGCCGGTCGGCGCCCAGCGCGCGCAGCAGGCCCAGCTCCCGGGTGCGCTGGGCGATCAGCATGGAGAAGGTGTTGACGATCAGGAACACCCCCACCAGGAGCGCGACCCCGGCGAAGCCCAGCATGACGTACTTGATGACGTCCAGGAACGTGCCGAGACTGGCCGCCGCCGACTTGGCCTGCTCGTTCGCCGTCTTCACGTCGTACGTCGCGGCGTGCGGGCCGAGCGCCGCGGCCACCCGGCGCGCGAGCTGCTCGTCGGAGACGCCCCGGGCGGCATCCACGGAGATGCCGGTGGCCCGCGCGGCCGAGCCGAGGAGCCGGTCCCCGGCCGCGGCGGGGTCCAGGAAGAGCAGCGCCGCGCCCGGGTTGGTCGTGGTGAACGTGGCGATCCCGACGACCCGCACCCGGAACATGCCGGGCTGCGCCTGCACGGTCAGCGTGTCGCCGATCCGCACCTTTCGTTTCCCGGCCGTGTCGGCGTCCAGCAGCGCCTCGCCCGGACCGTGCGGGGCGTGCCCGGAGGTCAGCTCCACCGGGCTGTGCCGGGTCGGGTACCAGGAGCCGGCGAGGGTGGGCGCGCCGTTGGTCGGGCTGATCGAGCGGTTGTGGCGGTCGACCACCACCAGGTTCTGCACCTGTACGTCGGCGCGCGCCGCCGCCACCCCGTCGGCCTTCGCCACCGTGTCCCGCAGCGCGGCGGGCAGTGTCTGCACCGCACCGCTCGCCCGCGCGGACATCAGATCGCGCTTGGGCTGCACGGTCACATCGGCGGCGGTGGAGGCGAACAGCCGGTCGAACGTGCGGGTGACCGTGTCGGAGAAGATCAGGCTGCCCGCGACGAACGCCACGGACAGCACCACGGCCAGCGCGGACAGCGCGAGCCGCCCCTTGTGCGCGAGGAAGCTCCTCAGGGTCGCCTTGAGCACCGGGTCAGTCCTCCCGCCCGGCATCGCCGCCGCGCGTGTCGTCGAGCCGTCTCGTCCGCTCCCCGTCGAACCGTTTCATCCGCTCCAGGACCCGCTCCGCCGTCGGCCGGACCAGCTCGTCCACGATCCGCCCGTCGGCGAGGAAGAGCACCAGGTCGGAGTGGGCGGCGGCGCCCGGGTCATGGGTGACCATGACGACGGTCTGCCCCAGGTCGTCCACCGCCCCGCGCAGAATGCCCAGCACCTCGAGACCGGCCCGCGAGTCGAGGTTTCCGGTCGGTTCGTCGGCGAAGATCAGCTCGGGCCGGGAGGCCAGCGCCCTGGCGCACGCCACCCGCTGCTGCTGACCGCCCGAGAGCTGGCTCGGCCGATGCCCGAGCCGTCCCCGCAGCCCGAGCGTGTCGATCACCTGATCGAGCCATGCCTGATCCGGTTTACGGCCCGCGATGTCCATCGGCAGGGTGATGTTCTCGGCGGCGGTCAGCGTCGGGATGAGATTGAACGACTGGAACATGAACCCGATCCGGTCCCGCCGCAGCCGGGTCAGCTCCCGCTCCCGCAGCCCCGTGATCTCGGTCTCGCCCAGCCACACCTGCCCGGCCGACACGGTGTCGAGCCCCGCCAGGCAGTGCATCAGCGTGGACTTGCCGGACCCCGAGGGCCCCATCACGGCGGTGAACCGGCCCCGCGCGATGTCCACGTCCACCGAGTCCAGCGCGAGCACGGCGGTCTCGCCCGCGCCGTATGCCTTGGTCAGCCCGCGGGCGCGAGCCGCGGTCCCCTCACCCGGCGCGCGGCCGGGGGCGTGCTGTGCGGCGGCGGATGTGGACAAGACGGCCTCCCGGTCACCGGTACGAGCTGTCCCGGGTGAGCCTAATGTGAGCGGCCGCACAGCGGGAATCGGCGGCGGCGGAGTCGGAGGCGACAGGGGCGCCCACGGGCGGGGTTCCGGCGAGCCCCGGTGGGCCGCGCCCGTGCGCCCCCTTGTGCTTCCGGCTCCGCTTGCCCCTGCTAGCGCTCGGGCGCTAGCGTCGAGGCATGGCGAAGACCCAGCTGAACGTGCGCGTGGACGAGGGCACCGCCCGCGCGGCGCGCGAGCGCGCGCTGGCCCGCGGGATGAGCGTCAACCGCTACATCGAGGAACTGGTCAGACAGGACACCGGTGAAACCGGCCGCACCTTCGTGGAGGCCGCCGCCGACTTCATGAAGCAGTACGAGTCCGTGTTCGCCGAGGAGTTCACCGAGGCGCGCGGCACCACTCCGGGCGAAGGACGCAGTTGATCCCTTGAGCGACTCCCCGAACGGGCTGAGCATCGACCTCGCCTGGTTGCTCATGCTCGCCGAACAGAAGACGCCCGGGGACCCGCAGGTCACCGACTGGGGCGCGCTGATCGCCGCCGTCGCCCGGCACCGGGCGGAGATCTTCGGCGTGCCGGTGTACGAGTCGCCGTACACGCGCGCCGCCGCCCTCCTCCAGCTGCTCATCCATGTGCCGGCGCTCGAACGCTCCAACGCGCTGTTCGCCTCCGCGGTCGCCTACGCCTATCTGGTCGCCAGCGGCGCCAAGGTCGTCACCACGCCGGAACAGGTGCGCGACCTCGCCCGGCTGGTCAAGGACGGCGCGGCGAGCATCGACGACATCGCCCGGGAACTGCGCCGCTGGAGCCTGTGATCAGCCGCCGCCCGATCCGTCGCCCGGGCGCCAGGCGGTCCCCAGCACGCAGTACGAGGCCGGCAGCCGCGGTCCGCCCTCCGGGAGCGACAGCTCGCGGTACGGCCCGAGTTCGAACCCGGCGCGGCGCAGCGCGGCCACCGGGTCCCGGGCCAGATGGCAGCCCCCGGCGAGCGCGGGCCACACCGTACGGTCGAGGGCGCGCTGGGCCAGCCGCATCGCCGGTCCGCCGCCGCGCCCGTGCTCGAAGAACCGCAGCTGCCCGCCGGGCCTGAGCACCCGCCGCGCCTCGTCCAGCGCCCGCGCCACATCGCGCACGCTGCACAGCACCAGCGACAGCACCACCGCGTCGAACGCCCCGCCCCGCACGGGCAGCGCCTCCGCCGCGCCGGGCAGCACGGCGACCGGCACCGGTGCGCGCCGCGCCGACTCCCGCGCCAACCGGCCCAGCAACGGCTCCGGTTCGACGGCGACGACCTGTGCGACGGTCGCGGGATAGCGGGCGAAGTTGAGCCCGTTGCCCGCGCCGACCTCGATCACCCGGCCGGTCAGCCCGGCGAGCAGCCGCCCCCGCACCCCGGCGAACCCGAGCCGCTCGTCAGCGCCGGCACTGACACGCGCGTAGTACCGCGCGAACACCGGATGCCGCACGGCCCCCGGCCCCGGCGCCTCGGACCCCAGCCGCATACCGACCTCCCGGACATCACGGACCTGGAGGAAGTATCCCCACGGTCCGCCCCGGACAGCCGCTAGGCGCCTTCCCGCGCGCGGAAGGCCTCCGCGTCCCAGGTGCCGTCCAGCCGCGGGGACAGCCAGCCCGGGGCCGACACCCTGAAGCTTGCCGGGGGCAGGGCGCCCGCGCCCGCGGGCAGGGCGCCCAGCAGGGGCGCGCCGGAGACCTCGGGCAGATCGGCGACATTGCAGCGGGTGGCCAGGTCGGGCGCGGTGGGCCAGCTGCCGATCACCACACCGAGCGGTTCGAGGCCGTGCCGGCGCAGCTCGCGCGCCGTCAGCTCCGTGGCGTTCAGCGTGCCCAGGCCCGCCTGGGCCACGATCAGCACCGGCGCGCCCAGCGACCGCGCCGCGTCGGCCAGGGTGCCGCCCGCCGTGTCGAACCGTACGAGCAGCCCGCCCGCCCCCTCGACCAGCACCAGATCGTGCTCCGCGGCCAGCTTGGCGGCCCGCTCGGCCACCTCCTGCGGATGCACCGGCGGCAGGCCGGCCCGCCGCGCCGCCGTGCCCGGGGCCAACGGCTCGGGATAGCGGGCGACTTCCTCGGCCGTGACGGCACCGGCGAGCCGGGCCACCTCGTCGGCGTCCCCGCGCTCGTCGGGCCGTACCCCCGTCTGGGCGGCCTTGAGGACGGCCACCGAACGCCCGGCCGCGAGCGCCGCCGCGGCGACGGCGGCCGTGGTGACGGTCTTGCCGACCTCCGTGCCCGTCCCCGTGATCACCAGTACCGGCATCTCATCCCTCCCGTGCCGCCGCGCACACCGCGCGCGCGATCCTCGCCACGTCCTCGTCGGAGGTGACGTACGGCGGCATCGTGTACACCAGATCGCGGAACGGGCGCAGCCAGACGCCCTCCGCGACGGCCGCACGGGTGGCCGCCGCCATGTCGACCTCGTGGTCCAGCTGGACGACCCCGATGGCGCCCAGCACTCGTACGTCCCGGACACCCGGCAGCCCGGCCGCCGGGGCGAGACCCGCGGTCAGACCCGCCTCGATCCGCTTGACCTCCGCCCGCCAGTCCTGGCCCCTGAGCAGTTCCAGCGAGGCGCAGGCCACGGCGGCGGCCAGCGGATTGCCCATGAACGTCGGGCCGTGCGCCAGCACCGGCACCTCGCCGCGGGAGATCCCCCTCGCCACCCGTGAGGTGCACAGCGTGGCCGCCATCGTCAGATAGCCGCCGGTCAGCGCCTTGCCCACGCACATCACATCCGGGGTGACGGCCGCGTGATCCGCCGCGAACAGCGCGCCCGTACGCCCGAATCCGGTCGCGATCTCGTCGAACACCAGCAGCACGTCATGCGCGTCGCACGCCTCGCGCAGCACCCGCAGATACCCGGGGGAGTGGAAGCGCATCCCGCCCGCGCCCTGCACCACCGGCTCCACGATCACCGCGGCCAGCTCGTCCGCGTGCCGCCCGATCAGCTCGCGCAGCTGCTCCGCGTACGACTCCTCGTACCCGGCGGGCGGCGCGTCCGCGAAGACCTGGCGCGGCAGCACGCCGGACCACAGCTCGTGCATCCCGCCCTCGGGGTCGCACACCGACATCGGCTGCCAGGTGTCCCCGTGGTAGCCGCCCCGCCAGGTCAGCAGCCGCTGCTTGCCGGGGCGGCCGAGCGAACGCCAGTACTGGAGGCACATCTTGACGGCGACCTCGACCGACACCGAGCCGGAGTCGGCCAGGAACACATGCTCAAGACCCTCGGGCGACATGTCGACAAGGAGCTTCGCGAGCCGGACGGCGGGCTCATGGGTGAGCCCGCCGAACATCACATGGCTCACGCGCTCCAGCTGCCGCCGCGCCGCCTCGTTGAGCACCGGGTGGTTGTAGCCGTGGATCGCCGACCACCACGACGACATGCCGTCCACCAGCTCGCCCGAGCCGTCCGCGAGCCGCAGCCGGACCCCGCTCGCCGATTCCACGACGAGCGGTTCGGCACGCCCGGGCATCGGTCCGTACGGATGCCAGACGTGCCGCCGGTCCAGCTCCAGCAGCTCGGGGACGCTCAGGTGGGGCAGGTCAGGCATTGGGCGCGAGATCCGTTCCGGCGCCCCGGCGGCGGACGGCGACCAGGTCGGTACGGGGCTCGTTCGCGGCCACCGGCTCACCGGCGGGCTCCGCGGGGGCCGGACCGCAGACCCCGGCGCCCTCGTGGCAGCCACCCGCGGCGGAGTCGTGGCAGCCGGTGCCGGCACCCTGGTGGCAGCCACCGCCGCCCGCCCGGTGCTCCGGCAGGGTGACCTGCTCGGCGCCCTCCACCTCGAAACCGGCGTCGGCGATCATCTCCAGATCGGCCTTGCCCGCCTGGCCCTCACTGGTCAGGTAGTCGCCGAGGAAGATGGAGTTGGCGAGGTTCAGCGCGAGCGGCTGCATCGTGCGCAGATGCACCTCACGGCCGCCCGCGATCCGCACCTCCACGTCCGGGCACACGAAGCGGACCATCGCGAGGATCCGCAGGCAGCGCTGCGGGGTGAGGTTCCACTCCTTGGCCAGCGGGGTGCCCTCGAACGGGATCAGGAAGTTCACCGGCACGGAGTCCGGGTCCAGCTCGCGCAGCGAGAAGACGACGTCCACCAGGTCCGCGTCGCTCTCGCCCATACCGGCGATCAGACCGGAGCACGGCGAGAGACCGGCGGCGTGCGCCTTCTGCACCGTGTCCACCCGATCGGCGTACGTGTGGGTGGTGGTGATCTCCCCGTAGGTCGACTCCGAGGTGTTCAGGTTGTGGTTGTAGGCGTCCGCGCCGGCCTCGCGCAGCCGTTCGGCCTGGCCGTCGGAGAGCAGCCCGAGGCAGGCGCACACCTCGACGCCCTCGTTGCCGTCCTTGATGGCCTTGATGGTCTGCGAGACCCGGTCCACGTCCCGGTCCGTCGGGCCGCGCCCGCTCGCCACCAGGCAGACGCGCTTGGCGCCGCCCGCGAGCCCCGCGGCGGCGGCCTGGGACGCCTCGTCGGGCTTGAGCCAGGTGTACTTGAGGATGCCCGCCTCGGAGCCGAGCCGCTGGGAGCAGTAGGAGCAGTCCTCGGGGCACAGGCCGGACTTGAGGTTGACCAGGTAGTTCAGTTTCACGCGCCGGCCGAACCAGTGCCGGCGCACCTTGCCGGCCGCGGCCACCACATCGAGCAGGTCGTCGTCGGAGGTGGCCAGCACGGCGAGCGCTTCCTCGCGGGTCGGCAGCTCGCGCCGAAGCCCCTTGTCCACCAGCGTGTTCAGCAGGTCCATGAGGCCCGATCCTGTCTTACGGGACCGCCCCGGGCCAAGGAGAGTTCGCACAAGGAACACCGTTCACCGTGTGGGTATTGCCACACGGTGGGTGCCGGGCGGGCCAGCTAGGGTCTGTGCGCTACCTACAAAACCTCCGGAGGACTCATGGCGTTCGGCTGGATCGAGGAGCAGGCCCGGGCGCGTCACCGGGCCGGACTCGTACGGCGCCTCAGCCCGCGCCCCGCCGCCTCCCCGCTGCTGGACCTGGCGAGCAACGACTACCTGGGCCTCGCCCGGCACCCCGAGGTGACCGAGGGCGCGGCCCGGGCCGCCCGGACCTGGGGCGGCGGCGCCACCGGCTCCCGGCTGGTCACCGGCACCACCGAGCTGCACGCCGAACTGGAGCGGGAACTGGCCGCGTTCTGCGGCTTCGAGGCGGCCCTGGTCTTCTCCTCCGGGTACGCCGCGAACCTGGCCGCGGTCACCGCGCTCGGCCCGCACGGCTCGCTCGTCGTCTCCGACGCGGGCAACCACGCCTCGCTCATCGACGGCTGCCGGCTCGCCCGGGGCGAGACCCAGGTCGTCGGGCACGCCGACCCGCAGGCCGTGCGCAAGGCCCTCGCCACCCATGAGGGAGCGGCGATCGTGGTCTCGGACACCGTGTTCTCGGTCGACGGGGACCGCGCGCCGCTGGCGGGGCTCGCCGAGGCGTGCCGGGAGCGCGGCGCGGGGCTCGTCGTGGACGACGCCCACGGCCTCGGCGTACTGGGCGACGGCGGCCGGGGCGCGGCGCGGGCGAGCGGACTCGCGGGCGCGCCGGACGTGGTGGCCACGGCCACGCTGTCCAAGTCGCTCGGCAGCCAGGGCGGGGTGGTGCTGGGTCCGGCACGGGTGATCGACCATCTGGTCAACGCGGCCCGCACGTTCATCTTCGACACCGGGCTCGCGCCCGCGGCGGCCGGTGCGGCCCTCGCGGCCCTGCGGCTGCTCGGCAGGGAGCCCGAACGGGCGGCGCGGGCCCGCGAGGTGGCGGGTGAGCTGCACGCACGGCTGACCGCCGCGGGTCTGGAGGCGGTGCGTCCGGACGCCGCGGTGGTCTCCGTACGGGCCCCGTCCCCGGAGCAGGCGGTGCGCTGGGCGGCCGACTGCCGTACGGCGGGTCTGGCCGTGGGCTGTTTCCGTCCTCCCTCCGTGCCCGACGGCATCTCGCGGCTGCGGCTGACCGCCCGCGCGGACCTCTCCGGGGCCGAGATCGCCCACGCGGTGCGGGTGATCGGCGAAACGCGACCATGAGTCGGCGTGACACGGCCGTGCTGCGCGGCTGATCGGGTCCGGCAGGTGTCTCGACCGGTCCCGCGAGCGTTCGGACCGGTCCGGCGGGTTTCAGCGGAGCGCGGCCACGAAGCCGGCCCAGCTGTCCGCGGAGAAGAGCAGCGCGGGTCCGGTGGGATCCTTCGAGTCGCGCACGGCGAGCAGTCCGGAGGAGGGTCCGGAGCGCGGCCGTGCCGTCTCCACGCAGTTGTTGGCTCCCGTGCTGTAACTGCTGCGCAGCCAGCGCACGTCGTACAGGTCGGTACTGGCAGGGACGTTCCGAGGCAGAGCTGACAATGGTGCCTCCTTACGCGCCGTCACCTATCCCGGCGATGTAGTCCAGCGAATCGTGGGGGGAAAGAGCGTGGCTCTGGAGGTTCCGGAAGGCCTCCGAGTACGCCCGGAGGTCTTCTTTCCGCTCCAGGTAGAGGCTACTCGTCAACTGGTCTAGAACAACCACATCGAGATCAGAAGTGCTCGGAAATGAGAAAATAACGAAAGGCCCGGTGAGGCCGACATGCGCTCCCGCCCCGAACGGCAGTACCTGGAGCCGCACTTGGGGCAACCGAGCCGCCTCCATGAGCCGCTCCAGCTGACGTGCCATCACCTGGGGGCCGCCCACCTCGCGGCGCAGCACCGCCTCGTCCAGGACCGCGGACAGCTCCAGCGGCGGGTTCGAGCGCAGCACGTCCTGCCGGGCCAGGCGCACCTCCACCAGCGCGTCCAGGCGCTCCTCGGCCAGGTCCTTGACGGCCGCCCGGGTCACCGCGCGGGCGTAGTCGGCCGTCTGGAGCAGACCGGGCACGACGGTCGTCTCCAGCGTGCGCATCGCGCGGGCCTGCGACTCCAGGCTGATGAAGTCCCGGTACGTCGGCGGGAGCACCCCGCGGTAGGCGTGCCACCAGCGATTGCGGTCGCCGTCGCCCTCCTCGGAGCCCGCCAGCATCAGCAGCAGCTCGCGCAGCTGGGCGTCGCGCACGGCGTAGGCGTCCAGAAGTAACCGGAGATCGGCCGGTTTCACGCCACTGGCACCCGTCTCGATACGGCTCACCTTCGACTGGTGCCAGCCGACCAGACGGGCCGCCTCCCCACTGGTGAGCCCCGCACCGGTGCGCAGCGTGCGCAGTTCGGCACCCAATTTGCGGCGGCGCACTGCCGGCCCGTTCTGCATGGGCTCCTCCTTACTCCTTACGGGCTGCCCCCATGCGGTCTCCCGTCGCAGAGTTCACCGCATCGAGCGACAGATATATGCACATCTTGGTGGATCGCTCCCCGTGACCGGTCCGGTGGTGGCAGTCTGACGAGGAAGCACCAGTCCGGGACCGTACTCGAACCATCCGCTCCATGGAGGACTCCGGTCCCGTGGGAAAGGGACGACGTCGCCATGGCAGACCACCTGGAAGCATCCGTCACCCTGCCGAGCGATCCCGCCTCGGTCGCCGCCGCGCGGTCGTACGTGGTGAGCACCCTGGCGGAGTGGGGTCTGCCCTCGGACACCGAGGCGGCCGACACGGTGCGGCTGATCGTCTCCGAACTGGCCACCAACGCCGTACAGCACACCTTCGGGCAGTCCCCGACCTTCACGGTCGACATCGCGCTGGAGCGCGACGAACAGCTGCGCATCGGGGTCACGGACAGTCATCCACGCTTCCCGAAGAGACTGCCCGCGGCCGTGCAGCAGGACAACGGCCGCGGCATGGTCATCATCCGCTGGCTCACCGCCGAGTGCGGCGGCAGGCTCCGCGTCCGCCCCACCCGGGAGGGCGGCAAGACGGTCTCCATCGACCTGCCCTGGACCGTCCCGGCCGAACCGGTGGCGACGGCGGGCCGTCAGGAGCCGTAGCGGGGGAGCCCGACGCGGAGCCGCGAAACGTTCATCCGGCGGGTGCGCGGGACCCGTCCCGGGCCGCCCGGGGGCTGGAGGCGGCGCCGGGTGAAGGGGGAAGGCACAAGGAGCGGCCCGGTGGCTGGAGTCGCTCCCCCGTGCGCGGGCGGGTCAGCTGACCCGGCCGTACCAGACGCTCTTGGTCCAGATCTTCTCCAGCCGCACCACGGAACCGCTCTTGGGCGCGTGCCAGATCTTGTTGTGACCGGCGTAGATGCCGACGTGGTACACGTTCGAGCCGTAGTGGAAGAACACCAGGTCGCCGGCTCTGCGGCTGCCCGAGGAGATGTGGTGCGTCTTGTTGTACTGCTGCGCGGCGGTCCGCGGCAGCTTCTTCCCGGCCTTCTTGAACGAATAGAGCGTCAGCCCCGAGCAGTCGAACCGTCGCGGCCCGACGGCCCCCCACTGGTACGGGGCGCCCCTCTTGGACGCCGCGATGTTCAGGGCCTTCGTCGCCATCGTCGCGGCCGAGGCATCCGTGGAGAGGCCGGGAACCGCGATCGAGCCGCCCACGGCGGCCAGGGTGAGGGCCGAGGCCGTACCGGCACGGGCCATCAGCGACGGGACACGATTGAGCGCAGTCATGCGCAACCCTTCGTCAGCCGCCTGTGAAGGATGACCTGTCGGATTCGGGCTGGCGAAGTAGCCCGGCCGCGTTGCCACGGCTTCACCCCAAGGGCCGCCCGAAGCGTCCGTCCGCCCGCTCACGCGGACTGCCGACCGTTCCGGGGACCCGTACTGCCTGGGTCCTCCACTCCTGCCGATCCACTCCTGTCGACCGGTCATCCGGGCGGCGGCAGGACTCGGCGTCCGCCCGGACCGCCCCGCCGCGGTGGCGGGGGCTTGTCGTCAGACAGGGATCTTCACCCACAGCTGTCCGAAAATCCCAACGGAATCGGGGATTTGTGGCGTTACTCACCACTCGCCCGTTCGGGTGGAAGCTGCTCTGTTCGATGCTCCGTCAGTTCCGGTGCGTAGCCCCGGACCTGGGAAAAGGCGGCCGCGCGCGGGGCACGGACATGGCCCGCGCGCAACTCGGGAGAACCGGAAACGGATCCGGATATACACCGGTCGGCGGTACGTCGTTCGGACCGTTTCGCGCCCGGACCCGGCGGTCGCGCGGACACCCCGCACCCACCGGATCCGGCGGCCGTCCGGATCAGTCCACGGCGTCCGGCGGGAGCGCGACGCGAGCGACCCGGCGCTCACCGTCGAGCACCCGCAGCGCCCGTGCCAACGTGCCCCCGTGCACCTCCCGCTCGCCCCGGTCGTGCATCAGCTCCAGCGCGTCGCGCAGCTCTTCCGCCTTGCGCACCAGCGCCTGCGCGGCGCGCAGCCCGCGATAGGTGTCCCCCTCGCGCGCCGGGTTGATCCTGCCGAGCAGATCGACCACCGACAGATAGTGGTCGACCAGCTCGCCCTCCGCGTGCGTCAGCGCGGGCAGCGGCGGCAGTTCCTCGGGCAGCACGGCCGGGTCACCGCTCGCCCGGCAGGTCCCGGCGGCTGGGCACCACGCCGTCCACCAGCCCGTACGACCGCGCGCCCGGCGCGTCCAGCATGAGATCGCGCTCCAGATCCTGGTGGACCTGCTCCTCGGTGCGCCCGGTGTGCCGGACCAGCATCTCCTCCATCAGGGTGCGCAGCCGGACCAGTTCGCCTGCCTGGATGAGCAGATCGCTCGGCTGGCCCTGCGCCGGCTCGGGCAGCTCGGGCTGGGAGAGCACCACGCGGGCGCCGGGCAGGGTGAACCGCTTGCCGGGGGTGCCGGCGGCCAGCAGCACGGCGCCGACCGAGGCGGCCTGGCCCAGGCAGTACGTCCCCACATCGCAGCTTACGTACCGCATCGTGTCGTAGACCGCCGTCATCGCGTGGAACGAGCCGCCCGGGCAGTTCAGGTACAGCGTGATGTCCCGGTCCGGGGCCAGGTGTTCGAGGTGCATGAACTGGGTGATCACATCACTGGCCGCCGTCTCGTCCAGGGGCGTGCCGAGAAAGACGACCCGGTTCTCGAACAGCTTCGAGTAGGGATCGATCCGCCGCTCCCCGAAGTCGGCGCGCTCGGTGAACTCGGGCAGGACGTAACGGGCGGACGGTCGGGACATCTGGGCACACCCCTCCTCACGACGGAGACCGGCGATCTCCGACTTCTGTACAGAATGTACAGGACGTACCTGACGTTATGATGGGGCTATGGCCTACGAGATTCCGGTGACGCAAGCCAGGGCTGAGCTCGCCGACCTGATCAACCGGGTGGTGTACGGCGCCGAGCGCGTCGTCGTGACCCGGCACGGCAAGCCGCTGGCCGCGCTGGTCTCGGCCGCCGACCTGGCACGACTCGAGGCCCTCGACGCCGCCGACGAGCCGGGCGAGGAACAGGTGGCCAGCTCGGTCTCGCGCATCCGTGAGTCCGCCGTCCATGAGGTGCCGTCCGCTCCGCGCGAACGCCAGCGCTTCGGCATCGCGGCGGAGTACCGGGGGCCGGGCGGATCCTGAACGGTCCCTGGCCGCCCCGCGGTTATCGCCGGTGCCATACGGCGGTCATGCGCCGCCCAAAGGCTGGTTAACGTCGTTGAAACTCCGGCGAACTAGCCTGCGGATCCATGCCACCGGAGGGTTTTTGTGCCCCCATTGATCACGGTCGGTCCCTGTTCGTCCGTGTGTTACACCTGACTCCCGTCGCGGTGGCTGCGGCACCCGGGCCCCGCGCGGTCCGGAGCGAGGACTGTGAGGTGGGACGTGCAACTGACCCCGCACGAACAAGAGCGGCTGCTCATCCATGTGGCGGCCGACGTCGCCGAGAAGCGCAGGGCCCGCGGTCTTCGGCTGAACCACCCCGAGGCGGTCGCCCTCATCACCTCGCACATCCTGGAGGGCGCGCGCGACGGCCGTACCGTCGCCGAGCTGATGTCCACCGGCCGCAAGCTCCTCACCAGGGACGACGTCATGGACGGCATCGCGGAGATGATCCACGACGTCCAGGTCGAGGCGACCTTCCCGGACGGCACCAAACTCGTCACCGTGCACGAGCCGATCCTCTGACGGGGGCCGCGATGATTCCCGGAGAGATCCTCTTCGCCGACGACCCCGTGCGCGTCAACGAGGGCCGGGCCGTCACCCGGCTCACCGTGCTCAACGCCGCCGACCGGCCCGTCCAGGTCGGCTCCCACTACCACTTCGCCGAGGCCAACCCCGGACTGGAGTTCGACCGCGCCGCCGCGCACGGCAGACGGCTGAACGTCGCCGCCGGAACCGCCGTGCGCTTCGAGCCCGGCATCCCCGTCGACGTCGAACTCGTCCCTCTCACCGGCGCCCGGATCGTGCCGGGGCTGCGCGCCGAGACCGGGGGTGCCCTCGATGCCTGAGATCTCCCGCGCCGCCTACGCCGACCTGTTCGGACCGACCACCGGCGACCGCATCCGGCTCGCCGACACCGATCTGCTGATCGAGATCGAGGAGGACCGCTCGGGCGGACCCGGCCGCGCCGGGGACGAGGCGGTCTTCGGGGGCGGCAAGGTCATCCGCGAGTCCATGGGCCAGTCCCGGGCCACCCGGGCCGACGGCACCCCCGACACCGTGATCACCGGGGCCGTCGTCGTGGACCACTGGGGCATCGTCAAGGCCGACGTCGGCATCCGCGACGGCCGTATCACCGCCCTCGGCAAGGCCGGCAACCCCGACACCATGGACGGCGTCCACTCCGACCTGGTGATCGGCCCCGAGACCGAGATCATCGCGGGCAACGGGCGGATCCTCACGGCCGGCGCCATCGACGCGCATGTCCATTTCATCTGCCCCCAGGTCGCCGACGAGGCGCTGGCCTCCGGCATCACCACCCTGGTCGGCGGCGGCACCGGCCCCGCCGAGGGCTCCAAGGCGACCACCGTCACACCCGGCCCCTGGCACCTCGCCCGGATGCTGGAGGCGATGGAGTCCTACCCCCTGAACATCGGCTTCCTCGGCAAGGGCAACACCGTCAGTCACGACGCGATGCTGTCCCAGATCCGCGGCGGCGCCGTCGGTCTGAAGCTGCACGAGGACTGGGGCTCCACCCCGGCCGTCATCGACGCCGCGCTCACCGTGGCCGACCGCACCGGCATCCAGGTCGCCATCCACACCGACACCTTGAACGAAGCCGGGTTCGTCGGCGACACCCTCGCCGCGATCCGGGGCCGGGGCATCCACTCGTACCACACCGAGGGCGCGGGTGGCGGGCACGCGCCCGACATCATGACCGTGGTCTCCCAGCCTCACGTGCTGCCCAGCTCCACCAACCCGACCCGGCCGTTCACCGTCAACACCGCCGAGGAACACCTCGACATGCTGATGGTCTGCCACCACCTCAACCCGGCCGTCCCCGAGGACCTCGCCTTCGCCGAGTCCCGGATTCGGCCCTCCACCATCGGCGCGGAGGACATCCTCCACGACCTCGGCGCGATCTCGATCATCTCCTCCGACTCCCAGGCCATGGGCCGGGTCGGCGAGGTGATCCTGCGGACCTGGCAGACCGCCCATGTCATGAAGCGGCGCCGGGGCGCGCTGCCCGGCGACGGCCGCGCCGACAACCACCGGGTACGGCGCTATGTCGCCAAATACACGATCAACCCGGCGCTCGCCCAGGGCCTCGCCACCGAGACCGGCTCCGTGGAGCGGGGCAAGCTCGCCGACCTCGTGCTGTGGGAGCCCGCCTTCTTCGGGGTGAAGCCGCTCCTCGTGCTCAAGGGCGGCCAGATCGCCTACGCGCAGATGGGCGACGCCAACGCCTCCATCCCCACCCCGCAGCCGATCCTGCCCCGCCCGATGTACGGCGCGATCGGCCGCGCCCCGGCCGCCAACTCCGTCAACTTCGTCTCCTCGCTCGCCCTGGAGGACGGACTGCCGGAACGGCTCGGGCTCGGCAAACGGTTTGTGGCGATCGACTCCACGCGCGCGGTCACCAAGGCCGACATGCGGGAGAACGACGCCCGCCCCGACGTCCGGATCGACCCCGACAGTTTCGCCGTGCACATCGACGGCGAACTGGTCGAGGCGACCCCGGCCGCCGAACTGCCCATGGCCCAGCGCTATTTCCTCTTCTGACGGCATCGACGACACCGTGCTGACACACGCGGCACTGCTCGTGCTGGCCGACGGCCGCTTCCCCGCCGGAGGGCACGCCCACTCCGGCGGAGCCGAGGCCGCCGTCAAGGCGGGGCGCATCACCTGCGCCGGGGACCTGGAGGACTTCTGCCGGGGACGGCTGCACACGGCCGGACTGGTCGCGGGCGCGCTCGCGGCGGCGGCCGCGCTCGGCCTCGACCCCCGGGAGCTGGACGCGGCGGCGGACGCACGGACGCGGCGGCGGACGCCCGCACGCCCTCCCCGGCGCTACGGCTCGCCGCCCGCCGACTCGGCCGCCAGCTGCTGCGGGCCGCGCGGGCGAGCTGGCCGTGCCCGGAACTCGACGGGATCGCCCGGTGCTTCCCCAAGGGCGCCCACCAGCCCGTGGTCCTCGGACTCGCCGCCCGGGCGGCCGGGCTCGGGCCCTCGGACGCGGCGTACTGCGCCCTGTACGAGAGCGTGAGCGGACCGGCGACGGCGACCGTACGACTGCTCAGCCTCGACCCCTTCGACGCGACCGGCGTACTGGCCCGGCTGGCACCGGAGCTGGACGCGGTCGCGCGGACGGCGGTCGACGCGGCGGGGAGAGCCGCCGCGGAAGGGCACCACGCGCTGCCCGCGGCGTCCGGCCCGCTGCTGGAGATCATGGCCGAGGCCCACGCCTCCTGGCCGGCCCGGCTGTTCGCGTCCTGATCTCCGCCCCGCACCACCCCCTTGTGAACAAGCCCTCCGTCCTCCAGGAGTCGTAGATGCACCTCGACCACTCCCACCACGGCCCCGCCGCCGTGAGCGCCGACGCCCATCGACCGGACGGGACCCCCCGTGCCCTGCGCATCGGGCTCGGCGGGCCCGTGGGATCCGGGAAGACCGCCACCGTGGCCGCGCTCTGCCGTCAGCTGCGGGACGAGCTGTCCCTCGCCGTCGTCACCAATGACATCTACACCCGCGAGGACGCCGAGTTCCTGCTGCGGGAGGCCGTGCTGCCGCCCGAGCGGATCACCGCCGTGGAGACGGGCGCCTGCCCGCACACCGCGATCCGGGACGACATCTCCGCCAACCTGGAGGCCGTCGAGGATCTGGAGGAGACCGTCGGCCCGCTGGACCTGATCCTGGTGGAGTCCGGCGGCGACAACCTCACCGCGACCTTCTCCAAGGGCCTGGTGGACGCGCAGATCTTCGTCATCGACGTGGCCGGTGGCGACGACATCCCGCGCAAGGGCGGCCCCGGCGTCACCACCGCCGACCTGCTGATCGTCAACAAGACCGACCTCGCCCCCTACGTCGGCTCCGACCTCGCCCGGATGGCCGCCGATGCCAAGGCCCAGCGCGCCGAACTCCCCGTCGTGCTCCAGTCCTTGCGCGGCGAGAGCGGCGTCGCCGACGTGGCCGCCTGGGTCCGCGAACGGCTCACCGCGTGGACGGCATGACCCTCACCGACGCCCGGGTCGGGGCTCCGGGCGCGGCCCCGACCGGCGCCGGGATCGAGCTCCCGGGCACGGCCCCCGCCGGTGTCCGCGCCGATGCCCGGATCCTGGCCCGTGCCGATGGGCGTGGGGGCACCGCGCTGCCCGTGCTGGACGGCTCGGGTCCGCTGGCGTTGCGGCGGGTCCGGGGGAGTGGAGCCGAGGCCCGGGTGATGGTCGTCGGTGCGATGAGCGGTCCCCTCGGCGGCGACCGGTTCTCGCTGAACGCCCGGGTGGAGGAGGGCGCCCGGCTGTGGCTCGGCTCCGCCGCGGCCACCCTCGCCCTGCCGGGCCAGGCCCCCGGCGAGGCCCGCTACGACGTCCGGCTCGATGTGGCCGACGGCGCCGAACTGCACTGGCTGCCCGAGCAGTTGATCTCGGCCATCGGCAGCGACCTGCGCGTCACCACCCTCGCCGAACTCGCCGCCGGTGCCCGGCTGGTGCTCCGTGAGGAGCAGGTGCTCGGGCGGGCGGGGGAGCGGCCCGGTCTGCTCACCACCCGTCTCACCCTGCGCGTCGCCGGCCGCACCCTCCTGGACCAGCAGCTGTCCTGCGGCCCCGGAGCCCCCGGCGGCTGGGACGGGCCCGCAGCCCTCGCGGGACACCGGGCCGTGGGCCAACTCCTCGTCGTACGGCCCGAGTTCGCCGAGCATCCGCCCGCGCCCCGGATGCTGGGCGACCACGCCGCCCTGATGCCGCTGCCCGGACCGGCCGCCCTGGTCACCGCCCTCGCCCCGGACGCGCTGCGGCTGCGCCGGGTGCTGGACGAGGGGCGGGCCCTGCTGGGCTGAGGGGCCGGGGGTGAGGGGTGGGCGTCAGCCGAGCGGCGCCTTCGGGAACCTGCGTTCCCTCGCGCCCTTCTCCGTGGGCTGCTCGGCCTTGGCGACGGCGGCGTACTGATCGACGTACTCCTGCTCGGACAGGGTCAGGATGGCGTACATGATCTCGTCGGTGACGGCCCGCAGGACCGCCTTCTGCTGCTCCATCCCCGCGAAGCGGGAGAAGTCGAGGGGCTTGCCGAAGCGGATGGTGACGGGGCGGACGCGGGGGAGGGTCCTGCCGGGCGGCTGGGCCTCGAAGGTGCCGATCATGGCGCAGGGGATCACCGGGACGCCCGCCCGCAGGGCCATCACGGCGACTCCGACCTTGCCCTTGTACAGCCGCCCGTCGTGCGAGCGCGTCCCCTCCGGGTAGATGCCCAGCAGTTCGCCCTTGTCCAGCACCCCGAGGCCCTCGCGGATCGCCGCCTGCCCCGCCTCCTTGCCCGAGCGGTCCACCGGGATCTGCCCGGCGCTGCGGAAGAAGAACGCGGTGAGCCGGCCCTTGATGCCGGGTCCGGTGAAGTACTCGGCCTTGGCGAGGAAGGTGATACGCCGCTTGAGGATCGCCGGCATCAGAAAGTGGTCGGAGAAGGAGAGATGGTTCCCGGCGATGATCGCCGGACCCGTCGCCGGCACGTGGTCCAGGCCCTCGATCCGGGGCCGGAAGACCAGCCTGAGCAGGGGACCCAGCAGGACGTACTTGAGCAGGTAGTAGAACAAGGGGGCCGCTCCTCACTCCGGCGGCTCGGCTGGGCCGCGAGGACAGCGTGCTGCCACTTGCCTCCGGGGGCAACCGGACCGGAGAGCTTGGCGCAATCGGCCCGGGGCTAGGGGCGCCCGCCGTCACCGACGCCGTGCGGATGCGGCTGGGCGGGGCGGGGCCGGGGTATCAGGGCCGGGACCTGGGACCGGTAGGCGTCGTACGCGGTGCCGAACTCGCCCGCCATCAGGGCGTCCTCGGTACGGACCCGGCGCAGCAGCCAGGGGATCGCGGCGACCAGGAAGGCGATCCAGGCGCCGAAGCCGCCGGTCAGCATCGAGCCGGTGAGCAGCCCGAGGATGCCGGTGTAGATGGGGTGGCGGACCAGTCGGTACGGGCCGTCCGTGCGCAGCTCGTGATTCTGCTGGAGGGAGGGGACGCTGTCCCACATGGTGCCCAGCACCCAGCGGGCCCACAGCAGCAGGGCGGTGGAGAGGAGAGCGAGCAGGGCGCCGAGCAGGGCCAGTTCGGGCTGCCAGAACTGGAGGTGTGCCCAGAAGCCGCGGGTGTGCCGGACCACGAAGAGGAACAGGGCCACGCCTGCCATCAGTAAGACCCGGCGTGACACGGAGGCGCGTGACGCGCGCAGCCAGCCGCGGACGCCGCCGTGGGCTCTGATGCCGAAGTAGGCGGCGCCGAGGAGCCAGGCGGCGGCGAAGACCAGGAAGCAGACACTGGTGAGGACGGCGAGTGCCGGACGCAGCGAGTTCATGCCCCAAGGCTGCGCCCCGCACCCCACCGCCCACCAGCACCCACGGGTCGATGGAGACCTCTCCACCCACGGATGGAGAGCCCCCGACGAGTAGGCCGCCCGCTCGGCGGAGCCTGCGCCCACCCGGCTGCGCCCGTTCCCTTGGCACCGGGCGGCTTCGCACCGGCCCCTTGAGAGACCGGGCTTCGGGACCGACCTCGGCGACCCGCCCTTGGGACCGCCCTCCCCGGGGCCGCCCCCTGCGACGGCCGCCCCGCGACTGATTCTCTGGCCCCGGGTTCCTGGCGACCGGCCCCATGAGGCCCCGGGCCTGGCTTCCTGGGACCGGCCCTCGGGACGGGCCCCCTGTAACTGGCCCTCAGACCGGCGCCCTGCAACGGCAACTGGTCCTCCGGGCGCCCCGGCGACCGGCCCATGAGGCTGCCGGGATCGGCTCCGGGGATCGACCCCCAGCACCATCCTCAGCACCGGGGATCGGTCCTCGGGACTGGCCCCGGCCCGGGAGATCGGCCCCCCGGAATTGGCCCCGGCCCCAGCTCCCTGCAACTGGCAACCGACCCTCTGGGGCCGCCCCCCAGACGCCCCGGCGGCCAGCCCCATGGGGCTCCCGGGATCGGCCCCGCGGACTGACCTCCTAGCACCGGCCCCCGGGATCAGCCCGCAGGACTGGCCTCCTAGCCCCCGGCACTTGCCCCCATGATCCGCCCCCGGGAATGGCGCCCCGCACCGGTCTCCCTAGGGCCGGGCCTCCGGGACCAGCCTGCGAGACTGGCCTCCTAACACCGCCCCCGGCACCGGCACCGGCCCCCAGGACCCGCCTCCGCGACCAGCTCTTCGCGACCAGTCCTCCAAGCCCGCCCTCTTAAGCCAGCCCCCCCGCGACCAGCCCCCGAGCCCCCCGGGGAGCTGGCCCCCGGCAACCGGTTCCCCGGGACCCCACCTAGGTTCTGTCGTCAAATGTCACGCCCACATCAGGAGTGAGGCGAGGGTGACGGCTGCTTCGTAAGACTCAGTGGTCTTGTCGTACCTGGTGGCGATCCCGCGCCACTGCTTCAAACGGTTGAAGCACCGTTCCACGACGTTGCGGTGTTTGTATGCCTCGCGGTCGAAGGCCGGCGGGCGGCCTCCGCGGCTGCCCCGCCGGGCTCGGTTGCGGATCTGGTCGGCCCGTTCGGGAATCGTGTGCGGGATGCCGCGGCGGCGGAGCCAGGTGCGGATCGCCTTCGAGCTGTAGCCCTTGTCGCCCAGGACGTGGTCGGGCCGGACGCGGGGCCGTCCCGGCCCGATCCGGGGCACCCTGATCGCTTCCATCACGGCGGTGAACCGGGTGCAGTCGTTGGTGTTGCCGCCCGTGACCACGAAGGCGAGGGGACGGCCCCGGCCGTCGCAGGCGAGGTGAATCTTGCTGGTCAGACCGCCTCTGGACCGGCCGAGAGCTGGGTTCCGGAGCCCACTTTTCGAGCCCCGGCTGCGTGCTGGTGGGCACGGACGACGGTCGAATCGACCGAGACGAGCCACTCGACGTCACCAGCCACATCGGCTTTCGCCTGGGCGGCTCGGAGCATCCGGTCGAACGTTCCGTCCACCGCCCACCTGCGGAAACGGGTATGGAGCGTGGCCTACGGCCCGTAACGCTCGGGCACATCCCGCCAGGCGACACCGGTGCGGAACTTCCACACGATCCCGTTCAGGACCCTGCGGTCGTCCAGCCGCTTCCGCCCCCGCAACGACTCGGGCAGCAACGGCCGGACGAACTCCCACTCGGCATCAGACAGTTCATGACGACGTATCACGCCACCATGATCCACCAGGCAAGATCATTTGAAGACACTGCCTAGGGGACCAGCCCCTCCGCGACCAGTCCTCCGGGACCGGCCCTCCGGGACCAGTCCTTCTAGACCCGCCCCCGCCACCGGCCCTCCGGGAGCAGCCCTCCTAGGCCCGCCCCGGCGACGAGTCCTCCGGGACCAGCCTTCCAGGAAGCACCAGCCCTCCTAAGCCAGCCCCGCGCGACCAGCCCCCCGCGACCCCCCAGGGAACCAGCCCCCGGCAACCGGTTCCTCAGGGAGCCCCCGGCCGCCCCCTAGCTCAGCACTCGCCCCAGCGTCCCGAGTGCCGAACGCAGTTCCTCCGCCGTGATCGTCAGCGGGGGTGCCAGGCGGATCGTGGAGCCGTGGGTGTCCTTCGCCAGGATCCCCTCCCGCATCAGGCGCTCGCTGATCTCCCGCCCGGTGCCGATCGCCGGGTCGACGTCGACGCCCGCCCACAGACCGCGGGAGCGGAAGCCCAGCACGCCCTTGCCCACCAGCTCGGTCAGGCCGTCCCGCAGGATCACGCCCAGCTCGGCGGCCCGCTGCTGGAACTCACCGGTCTCCAGCAGTTCGAGCACCGCGATGCCGACCGCCGCCGCGAGCGGGTTGCCGCCGAACGTCGAGCCGTGCTCGCCCGGGTGCAGCACGCCCAGCACCTCGCGCCGGGCCACCACCGCCGACACCGGCACGATGCCACCGCCGAGCGCCTTGCCGAGCAGCAGCACGTCCGGCACCACGTCCTCGTGGTCGACGGCGAGGGTGCGGCCCGTACGCCCGAGGCCCGACTGGATCTCGTCCGCGATGAGCAGACAGCCCTTGCGCCGGGTCAGCTCGCGCACGCCGGTCAGATAGCCGTCGTCCGGGATGACCACCCCGGCCTCGCCCTGGATGGGCTCGATCAGCACCGCCGCCGTGTTCTCGTCGACGGCCCCCTCCAGCGCGGCCAGATCGTTGTACGGCACGATCCTGAAGCCCGGAGTGAACGGACCGAAGCCCGCCCGCGCCGTCTCGTCCGTGGAGAAGCTCACGATCGTCGTCGTACGGCCGTGGAAGTTGTCCGCCGCGACCACGATCGTGGCCTGATCGGCGGGCACGCCCTTGACGTCGTAGGCCCACTTGCGGGCCACCTTGATGCCGCTCTCCACCGCCTCCGCGCCGGTGTTCATCGGCAGCACCATGTCCAGGCCGGTCAGCGCCGCGAGCCGTTCGGCGAACTCGGCGAGCCGGTCGTTGTGGAACGCCCGGGAGGTGAGCGTCAGCTGGTCCAGCTGGCGGTGGGCGGCCTCGATCAGCGCCGGGTGACGATGGCCGAAATTGAGCGCCGAGTACCCGGAGAGCATGTCCAGATAGCGGCGGCCCTCGACGTCCTCCACCCAGGTGCCCTCGGCCCGTGCCACGACCACCGGGAGCGGGTGGTAGTTGTGCGCCAGGACCGGCTCCTCCGCACGGATCAGATCGTCGGACGTACGGGTGCGCGCGGGTGCGGTCATCAGCGGATCTCCTGGGTGCAGCACTTGATGCCACCGCCGGCCTTGTGGAACTCCGACAGGTCGACGGGGACGGGAACGTAACCGTGGTCGGCGAGGCGCGCGGACAGCGCCTCGGCCTGGGGTGCGATGAACACGTGCCGGCCGTCGGACACCGAGTTCAGGCCCCAGGACATCGCGTCCTCGCGGGTGGCCTCCACCGCGTCCGGGAACAGGCGCCGCAGCACCTCGCGGCTGCCCGGCGAGAACGCCTCCGGGTAGTAGCAGACATTGGCGTCGTCCAGCACGAACAGCGCCGTGTCCAGATGGTAGAAGTACGGATCCACCAGTGTCAGGCCGATCACCGGGTGCCCCAGGAACTCCTGCGCCTCACGATGCGCCTCCCGGGTGGTGCGGAACCCGGTGCCTGCCAGTACGTACCGGCCCGTCCACACCAGGTCGCCCTCGCCCTCGGACACCGCTTCGGGCCGGTGGACGGTGTAGCCCGCCGTCTTGAACCAGGTGTCGTAGTGCAGCGACTCGGGGCGCCGCTCCGGCGCGTGGAACAGCGAGCCGAAGACCCGGCCGCCGACCACGCAGGCCGCGTTGGCCGCGAAGACCATGTCGGGCAGGCCCGGCACCGGCTCGACGGCGTCGACGGTATGGCCGTGGGCCCGGTAGACGCGGATCAGCTCCTGCCACTGCTCGCGCGCCAGATCCACATCGACCGGCCGGTCGGGGTTCATCCAGGGATTGATCGCGTACTGCACCGCGAAGTGTCTGGGTTCACAGACCAGGAAGCGCCGAGGGCGCGATTCACGGCTTTCGGACACAGAGGGTTCCCTCCGGTTTCCGTCTGTCACTGTTGGGTGACTCCACGGTAGAAAGGAACGAGGACGCACGACAAGCGCAAAAAGCTGCGTGGACCTGCAACATCGCTGCGTTGTCGGGCTCGATCACGCAGGCCTGGTGCGCATATTCCTCATCACCCTCCGAAGGTCATCTCCGGGTCACTCGGGGGCCGCCTGGGTGGCACCCGCCTCCGGGCTGTCCGGGATGAGATGGGAGAGCACCATCACGCTGATCGTCTTCCGGATGAAGGGCACGGTGCGGATCCGCTCCAGCACCTCCTCGAAGTGGTCCACGTCCCGCGCCCGCACATGCAGCAGCGCGTCCGCCGCGCCGGTCACCGTCATGGCCGCCGTGATCTCCGGATGGTTGCGGACGACCTCCGCGAGCCGCCGGGGCGGGGCGGCGCCCTCGCAGTAGACCTCGACGTACGCCTCCGTGCGCCAGCCGAGCGCGGAGGGCTCGACCGTCGCCGTGAAACCGGTGATCACCCCGGTCTCGCGCAGCCGGTCCGCGCGCCGCTTGACCGCCGTCGCGGACAGCCCGATCGCCGCGCCGATCTCGGCGAAGCTGGTCCTGGCGTTCGCCATCAGCGCGGTGATGATCTTGCGGTCGAGTTCGTCGAAGGACGCGGTCCTGCTGCTCATGCGGGCAATGTAATCAGCCGGGAGCGTCCAAGACGCCGGGGGCGGCTACGACTGGGTGACGGCCATGGCGAGGGTCAGCAGCCCCAGCACCACCCAGCCGAACCACAGCCATCCGTCGCCGCCGAGTACGACGGTGTAGGCGGTCACGGCGACGAGGGTGCCGGCCGTGAGCGCGCCCATCGTCCTGATGGCGCCGGCATGGGCGGAGCCGTGCGCGGCACCGTGGTTGAAGCCGTGCGTGGAGCCATCGGTGGAACCGGTCATCGCGAGACCCTCCTCCTGGACCGTCCGACTCCCCGTCAGTGTGCCCCGGCATCCACCCGTAAGGGATACCCCCGACCCGGCGTCCGGGGCGCGCCCGGCTCAGCCCTGGCGTGCGTTCAGGGACGCCAGGTAGGCGTTGTACTCCGCCAGCTCCTTGTCGCCGTCCCGGTCCGCCTGCCGGTCCGTGCGCCTGGCGTGGCGCTTCTCGGAGCTGTACCACTGGAACAGCAGCGCGATCAGCACCAGCACGGACGGGACCTCGCTGAACGCCCAGGCGATGCCGCCGGCGTTGTTCTGGTCGGACAGCGGGTCGACGCCGAGGGAGGCGGGCGGGTGCAGGAAGGTGTTCACCATCGGCGTGGACGCCATCATCAGCGCGATGCCGAAGAACGCGTGGAACGGCATGCCCGCGAACAGCTCCAGCATCCGCATCAGATGACCCGGCCGGTGCGGGCCCGGGTCCACGCCGATGATCGGCCAGAAGAAGACGACACCGACCGCGAGGAAGTGCACCATCATCGCGATGTGCCCGGTCCTCGAACCCATCAGGAAGTCGAACAGCGGGGTGAAGTAGAGCACGTACAGGCTCGCGATGAACATCGGGATGGTGAACAGCGGGTGGGTGATGACCCGCATGTACCGGCTGTGCAGCAGCATCAGCAGCAGCTCGCGCGGCCCCTTGCGGCCCCGGCCCGCGGTCGGCAGCGCGCGCAGCGCCAAGGTGACCGGGGCGCCGAGCAGGATCAGGATCGGCGACAGCATGCTGATGACCATGTGCTGCACCATGTGCACGCTGAACATGACCATCCCGTAGTCGTTCAGCTTGGTGCACATCACCAGCATGATGGTCAGCACGCCGATGACGTAGGAGAAGGTGCGGGCCACGGGCCAGGCGTCGCCGCGCCGGCGCAGTCGTACGACCCCCCACGCGTACAGGCCGAGCCCGAGCAGGCAGGTGATCAGGAAGAAGGGCTCGGCCGAGAACTCGAGCCCCCGCCCCAGCGTGAACGGCGGCAGATCCATCACCATGCCGTGCCCGCTGTGATCCATGTGTCCCATGTGATCCATGCGGCGGCTCCTGATTCATGGGGGTTGTACGTTTCTGTCCGCCCATAAGAGTAGGACCGCCCCCGATCACGCCGATGACCGGGGGCGGGTAGTTCAGGGCCGGACTAAAGCACGCACTCCGCCTCGTCGTACCGCTCCACCGGGACCGTCTTCAGGGTCTCCACGGCCTCGGCCAGCGACACCATCACGATGTCGGTGCCGCGCAGCGCCGTCATCATCCCGAACTCGCCCCGGTGCACCGCCTCCACGGCGTGCCAGCCGAAGCGGGTGGCCAGCACCCTGTCGTAGGCGGTCGGCGTGCCGCCGCGCTGCACATGCCCGAGGATGACCGGCCGGGCCTCCTTGCCGAGGCGCTGCTCCAGCTCGATGGAGAGCTGGCGGGCGATGCCGGCGAAGCGCTCGTGGCCGTAGACGTCCCTGCCGCCCTCGTCGAACTCCATGGAGCCGGCCCGGGGCTTGGCGCCCTCGGCGGCGACCACGATGGCGAACCGCTTGCCCGCCGCGAACCGCGCGCCGACCTTGCGGGTCAACTCCTCGATGTCGAAGGGCCGTTCCGGTACGACGACGGCGTGGGCACCGGCCGCCATGCCGGAGTGCAGGGCGATCCAGCCGGTGTGCCGGCCCATGACCTCCACGATCAGCACCCGCTGGTGGGACTCGGCGGTGGTCTTCAGCCGGTCCAGGGCCTCGGTCGCCACGGTCACGGCGGTGTCGAAGCCGAAGGTGACATCGGTGACAGCGATGTCATTGTCGATCGTCTTGGGCACGCCCACGATGGGCAGCCCGTTGTCCGACAGCAGCCGGGCCGCCTTGAGGGTGCCCTCGCCGCCGATCGGGATGATCGCGTCCAGACCCAGCTCCGCGACATGCCCCCTGGCCCGCTCCACGCCGTCGCGCAGATGCTCGGGGCGGACCCGGGAGGAGCCGAGGATGGTGCCGCCGCGGGCCAGGATGCCGCCGACGGCGTCGAGGTCGAGCTTGACGGAGTCGCACTCCAGGAGGCCCTTCCAGCCGTCCCGGAAACCGATGACCTCGTCGCCGTGGTCGGCGACCGCACGGTGCACGACGGACCGGATGACGGCGTTCAGACCGGGGCAGTCGCCGCCGGACGTGAGGACACCAATGCGCATAGCCCGTATTACCTTCTCGAACGTGGGCCGGGAGACCGGACCACGTTGTCCGGCGGATTCCCGGTCACCCTACCGGCGTGAGGGGGTGGCTCCGTAGCGGGCGTCCGCCTGCTGGACGCGTCCGCCCAGATGAGCGGACGCGCCGTCAGGCGGGCCCACCACGAGCCTGCCGGAACCCGCTGAGAACCCCCTGACGCGAGGCTTACGCCGGCTGCTGCGCCGCCGCGATGCGCTCCTCGCGCAGGGCGTCGTACCAGCGGTCGTCGATCGGCGGCAGCGCGTTGACGTCGAGCGCCAGCTTCAGCAGCAGGTCGGCGATCAGCGGGTTGCGGGCGAGGACGGGACCGTGCATGTACGTGCCGAAGACGGTCCCGTTGTACGCGCCCTCCGTGCCGTCCCCGGTGCCGTTGCCCCGGCCGATCTTGGTCCGCGCGAAGGGGCGGGCGGTCGGGCCGAGGTGGGTGACGCCCTGGTGGTTCTCGAAGCCGGTCAGCGGGGGCAGGCCGAGCTGCGGGTCGATGTCGCCGAGCACGTCACCGACGCAGCGCTCGCCCTCGCCGCGCACCGAGACCACGTCGAGCAGGCCGAGGCCCGGCTCGCGCTGGCCGAGGTCGTTGATGAACTCGTGGCCGAGGATCTGGTAGCCGGCGCA
Organism: Streptomyces sp. LaBMicrA B280; assembly: GCF_049222185.1. Taxonomy (NCBI): domain Bacteria; kingdom Bacillati; phylum Actinomycetota; class Actinomycetes; order Kitasatosporales; family Streptomycetaceae; genus Streptomyces; species Streptomyces sp. LaBMicrA B280. Next base: position 149,752 of record NZ_JBMJCT010000009.1, read on the forward strand.
CACGGAGAAGACGATGGCGCCGTTCTGCACCGCCCGCTGGAGGTGCCCGTCACGGCGCAGCCGCTCGGCGGCGAGCCGCTGCGGACGGTCCTCGCCGCCGCCGATCAGGTAGATGTCGCCCGAGGTCGGGATCGGCTGGTCGCTGCGCACGTCGAGCCGGGCCACGTCCAGGCCGCGCTGCCGGGCCCGGCGCTCGACGACGAGGGCGTTGCCCTGGTCGCCGTAGGTGCTCAGCAGGTCCGGGTAGATCCACACCAGCCGCAGTTGGTTGTCGCTCATGAGGTGATCCCCTTCGAAGATCAGTTGCCGACGCGGCGGCGCAGGTCCTGGAACGCGGTGTAGTTCGCGATGACCTCGATCCGGCCGGGCGGGCACAGCTGCACGGCCTGGTCGAGGTTCTCGCAGACCTGGAAGTGCTGGTTGGCGACTTCCAGGCGCACCGCGAGGTCCAGCTTGCGGTCCCCGAGCACGAAGATCGGGTGGCCGGTGAGCCGGGTGTAGTCGACGTCCCACAGCCAGGAGGTGTCGGTGCCGTCGGCCCCGCGGGCGTTCACGGACAGGATCACCGGGGCGGGCGGCGGGTCGATCAGCGAGAAGGTCTCCAGCCAGCCGGCCGGGTTCTTGGCCAGCAGCAGGCGAAGGTCGCGGTTCTGGAACTGCACGACGTCGTACCGGCCGGCCACCGCCTGCACCTGGTACATCCGCTCCAGGGCGACCTGCGGCGGCACCCCGAAGACGGCGGCGACGGCCGCGGAGCTGGCCGCGTTTGCCTTGTTGGCGCGGCCCGGCAGCTGGAGGTGGATCGGCCAGGCGGAGCCGTGCGGGTCGAGGACGTGGTCCCCGGACAGCGCCCAGGTGGGCGTGGGCCGGCGGAAGCCGCACTCACCGCAGTACCAGTCGTCCCCGGGGCGCTGCATCACGCCACCGCAGGACGGGCAGGACCAGGCGTCGTCCTTCCACATCTGCCCGGCCGCGACCCAGACCACGTTCGGGGACGAGGAGGCGGCCCAGACGACCAGCGGGTCGTCGCAGTTGGCGATGACGACCGCCTTGGAGCCGGCCAGGCCCTCGCGCCAGTTCTCGGCGAGCATCCGGGTCTCGGCGGCGCGGTCGAGCTGGTCGCGGGAGAGGTTCAGCAGCGCGATGCACTTCGGGTCGGTGTCCCGGGCCACTCCGGCCAGGTACTTCTCGTCGACCTCTATGACGCCGAACTTGGCGTCCGAGCCACCCGCCAGCGCGGAGGTGATGCCCGCCGGCATGTTGGCGCCGAGCGCGTTCGACACGACCGGGCCCGCGGCGCGCAGCGCCTCCGCGATGAGCCGGGTGGTGGTGGTCTTGCCGTTGGTGGCGGACACCAGGATGACGTCCAGGTTCTGGGCCAGCCGCGCCAGGAGGTCGGGGTCGAGTCTCAGCGCGACCTTGCCCCCGATCACCGACCCGCTGCCACGTCCGGCGGCCCGCGATGCCGCTGCGACCGCCTTGCCCGCGGTCACGGCCAGCTTGGCCCGCGGCGTGAGCGGGTCCGAGTTGCCTGCCATCAGTTCTCGATCCTCCTTGCGTACGCGCCGCGCCTGGGGCCATCCGGCAACGTGGTGTGAACCCTCAGCCTATCGAGATCCATTCGCACACCCGAATCCCGGTCCGCACCCACTGCGGCGGGCATGAGCTGAACGAACCGTACCCTTGCCGCCATGCGACACGGTTCCATTCCGGGCGTCCACGGGCGCGTCCGGCCTCTCACCCTGCTCGGCGACCCCTGCCTGCGCGAACGCTGCGGGGACGTCACCGACTTCGGTCCCGGCCTCGCGGCGCTCGTGGAGGACCTGTTCGCCACGATGTACGCGGCCCAGGGGGTGGGCCTGGCCGCGAATCAGGTCGGGGTGCCGCTGCGGGTGTTCGTCTACGACTGCCCGGACGACGACGATGTCCGGCATCTCGGGCATGTGGTGAATCCCCGTCTGGTCGCGGCGGACGGGATCGTGCTGCGGGGCCCCGAGGGCTGCCTGTCCCTGCCGGGCCTCGAGGCGGGTACCGAGCGGTACGACCATGCCGTGGTCGAGGGTTTCACGGTCACCGGCGAGCCCGTCACCGTCCATGGCACGGGCTTCTTCGCGCGCTGCCTCCAGCACGAGTGCGACCACCTGGCGGGCCGGGTGTACGCGGACCGTGTGACGGGGTGGCGCAAGAGGAGGCTCGAGCGGCAGATCGGGCGGGCCGCCTGGGGCCGCTGACCCCCGCGGGGCCCGGAAGCGGTGGTTCAGAATCCGGGGCCGCCCACCCGGTCCCCGGCGGCCGCGAGCCGCCCCCACAGCAGGTCGGCCAGCGAGCGCACCAACTCGGCGCGGGAGCAGGGGCGTTCGCCGAGCCACCAGTCGCCGGCCGCGTGCATCATGCCGACGATGCCGTGCCCCCAGACCCGGGCGAGCCGCTGGCTGCCGGGACCGAGGTCCACCCGCTCCTCGATGACCTGGGCCAGGTCCTCGCCCATCCGCCGCAGCAGCGGGGCGCTGTGCTTGCCGACGTCGAAACCCTGGTCGGTGCCGGTGCTGCCCTCGGAGGGGTGCATCAGGAACCGGTAGACCTGGGGCCGGGCCTCGATGGCGGCGAGGTAGGTGTCCAGCGTGGACTCCACCCGCTCGCGCCGCTCCGCCGGGGCGTCGAGCGCGGCCCGCAGGGAGGACAGCAGGGCGTCGGTGTGCCGCTTGGCGAGCGCGGCGTAGAGCCCGCCCTTGTCGCCGAAGTGCCGGTAGAGGATGGGCTTGGTGATGCCCGCCTCGGCGGCGATCGCGTTCATCGACGCCTGCGGGCCGTCGCGGAGCACCACCCGGTCGGCGGCCTCCAGCAGCTCGCGCCGTCGGCGGTCGGCGGACCGTTGCTGATCGGTCCGCTGTGTGGTGTCCATGAATGCTCTCCCCACCCGTGTTGATTCGGTGACGCCTGCGCAAACTAACACTGACCGGGCCGCTGACATCGAACGGGATACCGAGGAGTCAGGGCAGGTTGACTTTTCCTACCGGTCGGTAACAGACTCGGGTTACCGTAAGTAACACATCGTACCGCCGCTGGAGGGGACATGGCCGAGTTCACCATGGAGCTGAACGACGAACAGAAGGAAGTCCGGGACTGGCTCCATGGCTTCGCCGCCGATGTGATCCGGCCCGCGGCGGCCGAGTGGGACGAGCGCGAGGAGACCCCCTGGCCGGTCATCCAGGAGGCCGCGAAGGTCGGCATCTACTCCCTCGACTTCTACGCGCAGCAGTACTTCGACCCCACCGGCCTCGGCATTCCGATGGCCATGGAGGAGCTGTTCTGGGGCGACGCGGGGATAGCCCTGTCCATCGTGGGCACCGGCCTGGCCGCGGTGGGCGTCCTCGCCAACGGCACCGAGGAGCAGATCGGCACCTGGATCCCGCAGATGTACGGCGACGCCACCGATGTGAAGGTCGCCGCGTTCTGCTCCTCCGAGCCCGACGCCGGCTCCGACGTGGCGTCCATGCGCACGCGTGCGGTGTACGACGAGGCCACGGACGAGTGGGTGATCAACGGCACGAAGACCTGGGCGACCAACGGCGGCATCGCCAACGTCCATGTCGTCGTCGCCGGCGTCGACCCCGAGCTGGGCTCCAAGGGCCACGCCTCCTTCATCGTCCCGCCGGGCACACGGGGTCTCGCGCAGGGCCAGAAGTTCAAGAAGCACGGCATTCGCGCCTCGCACACCGCCGAGGTCGTCCTCGATGACGTGCGCGTTCCCGGCTCCTGCCTGCTCGGCGGCAAGGAGAAGCTGGACGAGCGCCTGGCGCGCGCCAGGGAGAAGGCGAAGGCGGCCGGTGGCGAACGTGTGAAGAACGCGGCGATGGCCACGTTCGAGGCGTCCCGGCCCGCGGTGGGCGCGATGGCCGTCGGCACCGCCCGCGCCGCTTACGAGGTCGCGCTCGAATACGCGAGGACCCGGGAGCAGTTCGGGCGTCCCATCATCGACAACCAGGGCGTCGCATTCCAGCTCGCCGATATGCGGACGCAGATCGACGCGGCGCGGCTGCTGGTGTGGCGGGCGTCCTGGATGGCCATCAGCGGCAAGCGGTTCACGGCCGCCGAGGGCTCGATGTCGAAGCTGTTCGCCAGCGAGACCGCGAAGAAGGTGACCGCGCAGGCGATCCAGATCCTCGGCGGAAACGGGTACACCCGGGAATATCCGGTCGAGCGGATGCACCGGGACGCGGCCATTTACACGATTTTCGAGGGGACCAGCGAGATTCAGCGGCTCGTCATCGCGCGGACGCTTTCCGGTATGCCGATCCGGTAGCGATCCGCTCGCTTCTCGATAGCGCCGGAAAGGGGAACTGCGCGATTTCGGCCGCCTGTTGACGGTGGCTGATCGCGCAGTTCCCCGCGCCCCTTCGGGGGCGCTCAACTCACCTGTGCTTCAAAGGCGTGAGTTGTTCGATGTCGTACTTCAACCGCAGCGCCTCTATCGCCTCCTGATCGGGCGGGCCGCCGTCGCGGAGGATTTCGAGGAGTTCCTCGAAATAGCGCTCGTGGTCGGGGGGCGGGCTCGCCTGGAAGAACATCTTGGCGGGGGTGTCCGTGGGGTTCGCGAAGGCGTGCGGACAGCCCGGGGGTACGACGATGACCGTGCCCGGAGTCGCCCGCACCACCCGGTTGCCCGAACTCGACTCCCACCCCTTCCAGCTGTCGGGGGTGCGAATGCGGGGCTCGAAGGCGAGCACGTCCAGCTCGCCCTCCAGGACGTAGAACAACTCCTCGCTGCGGGTGTGCACATGGGCGCCGACGTCGAAGCCCGGCGGGACCTCCACCTCGAAGGTGGAGGCCATCCGCGAGTGCGTGCCGGTGACCTTGAACGTGACCCGCTGTGCGGGCGTCTCCATCACCCGGCCCTGGCCCGGCGGCACGAGCAGCCCGTCGACCGATGCCGATGTCAGCCCTTCGATCGTCGTCATCGCCGGATCACCACATCACGGGCAGGGCCTCGGGACCGCGGATCAGCGCCCCCTTCTTGAAGGGCACCTCCTCGGGCGGTACGGCCAGCCTGAGACCCGGGATCCGGTCCAGCAGCGCGTCGACCAGCAGCTCGGACTCCAGCCGGGCGAGCTGACCCCCCGGGCAGTAGTGCGGTCCAAAACCGAACGACACATGCGGGTTGGGACACCGGGAGAAGTCGATCTCCTCCGGGTCGGGGAAGACCTCCGGGTCGCGGTTCGCGGCCAGGTACGACACGTAGACCGCGTCGCCCGCGCGGATCCGGACGCCCCTGATCTCCACGTCCTGAAGGGCGATCCGGGACAACCCGACCGCGTTGCGGTGCGGGATGTAGCGCAGCAGCTCGTCGATCGCCTTCGGGCGGATCTCCGGTTCGCGGCGCAGTCGTTCGGCCAGCTCGGGGCGGGTCAGCAGCAGATAGAACATCTGCCCGCTGTTGTTGGTGACCGCCTCGCCGCCGATCTGGAGGAGGACGGCGAGTCCGACGGCCTCCTCCAGGGTGACCTCGCCCGCGCTCACGGCGGCGCCCAGCAGCGAGGTGACGTCCTCGGCCGTGCTGCCCCCGCGCGCCCCGATGAGGCCGGAGAAGTACGCGCTCATCTCGCGCTTGGCCCGCTCGCTGACCTCCTTGCCGTGCGCGGAGGACAGGATCAGCTGGGTCCACTCGTGCATGTCGTGCCGGTCGGCGGCCGGGACGCCCATCAGCTCGCAGATCACCGCGATCGGGAACGGGCTGAGGATCGCCGCCGTCAGATCGGCCGGCGGGCCGTCCTTCAGGAGCTGGTCGATCTGCTCGTCCAGCATGGCCCGCGCCTCCTCGCGCACCCGCTCCACGCCCCTGGCGGTGAAGGCCGCGGTGACCGAGCGGCGCAGCCGCGTGTGGTCGGGCGGGTCCAGGAAGCCGACCGCGCCGCGGTCCGGGATGAAGTGCGGGGCGAGCCGGGTGACCGGCTTGTCCATGACCGCCTCACGGCCGAAGCGGGGGTCGTTGGTCACCATCCGCACATCGTCGTGCCGGGTGACCAGCCACGCCCAGCCCTCGCCGTTGGGCAGCTGGATGCGGGTGACCGGGCCCTCGCGCATCAGCTCGGCGAGCACCGGGTCGAAGTCGGTTCCGGTGAGGTCGAGCGCCGGCCAGTGGCGGACCGGCGGCACGGCCTCGGCGAGCGTCGCCTCCTCGGTCTCCGTCATCGCCCGCCCCCGTCGCCGTCGGTCCAGCGGCCGACCGTCATCTCCGCGGTGATGCCGGGGCCGAAGCCCGCGAGCAGTCCGCGCGCCCGCTCCTCGGGGCCGCCCTCGTCGAACAGCCGGCGCAGCGCGTCCAGGACGACGGCGCTCGCGATGTTGCCGTACTCGGTGAGCGTGGACCGGCTGAACCGGAACGCGTTCGGCTCGACCTCCAGGAACTTGCTGAGGTCGTCGAGGATGCGCGGACCACCGGCGTGGATGATGTAGAAGTCCAGGTCGGTGGCGTCCCAGCCGTGGTTGCCCGCCAGGTCCTTGAGCGCCGGGGCGAGCGGCTCCATGGTGGTCGGCACCCGCTTGTCCAGCAGGAAGTGGAAGCCGGTGGCCCGGACGTCGTAGGCGATCCAGTCCTCGGTCTTCGGGATCAGGTAGGAGCCGTTGCGCTCCAGCCTGACGCCCCGGCCGCCGCGTCCGCGCACCACGGCGGCGGCGATGCCGTCACCGAACAGGCCGTTGGACAGCAGCGAGCCGACGCCGAGGTCGGTGGGCTGGTAGCACAGCGAGCAGAACTCGCAGGCCACGATCAGCGCGTTGGCGTTCGGGTACGCCGTGCAGAAGTCGTGGGCCCGGTTGATCGCCGCACCGCCGGCCGCGCAGCCCAGCTGGGCGATGGGGAGCTGCCGGGTGGTGCTGTCGAAGTCCATCTCGTTGATCAGCCAGGCCGTGAGCGAGGGCATCATGAAGCCCGTGCACGACACATAGATGATCACGTCGATGTCGGTGGTGAGGAGTTCGGCGTCGTCCAGCGCCCGCTGGATCACCGCGGGCACCCGGGCCTTGGCCTCGTGCTCGTAGAGCTTGTTGCGGTCCTCGAAGCCGGGGTGCTTGAGGGTCTCCTCGATGGGCTGCACGATGTGCCGGGTCTTCACGCCGGTGTTCTCGATGAGCCTCAGTGCCAGCGCCAGTTGAGGGTGGTCCGCGTGGCGGGAGCGCGCCAGCTCCAGCGTCTCCTCCATCGTGATCACGTGCTCCGGGACCGACACCGAGGGTCTGCACAAAGTCGCCATGAACCGTCCCTGCTTTCCGCGTGTCCGGCGGGCCTTCACCCACCGGTCAGAAGGTGGTTCACCTCAGGAGGTGCTCCATCCACCGTCACCCGTCAGGACCACGATCTCGCGCTGGGTTACTCCGAACCGGGGACGCCGTGTCAGGCTCGAAGGAGGACTTCCGACGCCGGACGAGGGAAAAATCCATGCCGACCGTTAACGCGAAAGCCCTGCTGGGGACGGCCGTCGCGGCCCTCGCCCCGGACCCCGCGGCCAATCCGGTCGTGCCGCTCGTCGAACGCGGCGAGGCACCCGTCGAGCTGCTGGCCGTGCTGGCCCTGGAACAGCGGTGGGTGATCCCCGCCGACCGGGCTGCTTTCGAACATCTGGCCGCCCGCGCCGACTCCGCGTCCGCCGCCTTCTTCCGCACGCTCGCGGCGGGGGAGGAGCTGGCCGCCGGGCACCTCGCGGCCTTCGCGAAGGCGTGCGGGGTCACGGCGGAACGCGCGCGCGGGTACGTCCCCCGGGCCGGCTGTCAGTCCTATCCCGCGTACGTCGCCTGGCTCGCGCTCAACGCGTCCCCGGCGGACGTGGTGGTGGCGCTGACGGCGAACTTCTCGACATGGGGCGGCACTTGCGCCCGGATCGCCGCGGGCCTGCGCGCCCACTACGGCTTCGACGACGCGGCCCGCGCCTTCTTCGACTTCTTCGCCGAGCCCGCCCCGGAGCTGGACCGGCGGGCGACGGCGGCGGTGCGGGCGGCGCTGGACGCCGGGACGCTGGACAACGGGCTCGCGCACCTGTACGGGGGACTGCTCCAGACGTACGAGGCCGAATTCTGGAGGGCGCTCGCACCGACCGGCTAGAAGGACCTACGGCGCCCCGCTGCTGTGCGCGATGCACGCCACGTCGATACGGTCGGCCAACTTGGCGAGTTCGATCGTCAGCTCGGCCACCGTGTCCTCGTCCAGCCGCTGTTCCCCGGTCTCGACCAGCCGCAGCCAGCGTCCGCCGACGGTCCGCAACAACTTGCTCACATCGGCGGCGGCCACCTGAAGGGTCCCGTGGTCGTCGACGATCAGAGGCAGAGTCACTTCGCGGTTCACAAAAGAAGATGGTAGCCGCGCATACCTCACGCACTCTGCCAAACCGTGGTGATGTTGCAGAACTCCCGCATTCCGTGCCCGGACAGCTCACGCCCGTACCCCGAGCGCTTCACACCGCCGAAGGGGAACGCCGGATGGGAGGCGGTCATCCCGTTGACGTACACCGCCCCGGCCTCCAGGTCCCGGGCGAACCGCTCGACTTCGCTCTCCTCGCGCGTCCAGACATTCGAACTCAGCCCGAACGGCGAGTCGTTGGCGATGAGCAGCGCCTCGTCCAGATCGTCGGCCCGGTACAGCGTGGCGACCGGTCCGAACGCCTCCTCGCGGTGGATGCGCATCTCGCGGGTGATCCCGGCGAGCACGGTCGGCGGGTAGTACCAGCCGGGCCCCTCGGAGCGGCTCCCGCCGCACAGCACCTCGGCCCCGCTGCGCCGCGCGTCGTCGACCAGCTCCTCCAGGTCCTCGCGGCCCTGCTCGCTGGAGAGCGGTCCGACCTCGGTGTCCTCGTCCAGCGGGTCGCCGATCCTGAGCGCCTTCATGCCCGCGACGAACCGCTCGGCGAAGGCGTCGTAGACATCGCGGTGCACGATGAACCGCTTGGCGGCGATGCAGGACTGCCCGTTGTTCTGCACGCGCGCGGTCACCGCGACCTCGGCGGCCCGGTCGACATCGGCGGAGGGCATGACCACGAACGGGTCGCTGCCGCCCAGCTCCAGGACCGTCTTCTTGATCATCTCCCCGGAGGTGGCGGCGACCGCCCGCCCGGCGGGCTCGCTGCCGGTGAGGGTGGCCGCCTTGACCCGCTCGTCGCGCAGGATGTCGTCCACCGCGGCGGAGCCGACCAGCAGTGTCTGGAAGCAGCCCTCGGCGAAGCCCGCCCGGTGGAACAGGTCCTCCAGGTACAGGGCGGTCTGCGGGACGTTGGAGGCGTGCTTGAGCAGGCCCACATTGCCCGCCATCAGCGCGGGCGCGGCGAACCGGATCACCTGCCAGAGCGGGAAGTTCCAGGGCATCACCGCGAGCACCGGGCCCAGCGGGCGGTAGCGGACCCGGACCCGGGCCGCCCCGGAGTCGCGGACGTCCGCTTCGGCGGGCTCCTCGTCGGCGAGCAGGGCCTCGGCGTGCTCCGCGTACCAGCGCATGGCCTTGGCGCACTTGGCGGCCTCCGCGCGGGCCTGCTTGACCGGCTTGCCCATCTCGGTGGTCATGACCCTGCCGATCTCCTGCTGGTCCTCCTCCAGCAGGTCGGCGGCCCGGTTCAGCAGCCGGGCGCGCTCGGCGAACGGGGTCCTCCGGTACGTGCGGAACGTGGCCTCAGCGAGCTGGAGCCGGCGTTCCAGCTCCTCCTCGCCCATGGCCTCGTACGTCTTGAGCGTCTCGCCGTTCGCCGGGTTCACCGTCGCGATGGGCATGGCTGACCTCCCCTGGAAGCGGGCTGTGCTTCGACCTTCGCGCGCGGCCCGCCGGGGCGCAACGCCAGGTCGCCTGTTCAGCCCGAGTGCTCCGCCAGCCGGTCGAGAAACGCGGCCTGCGCGGTGATGATCACCTCACGGGCCCGCGCCAGGCCGAGCCAGGCCACCCGGTCCAGCTCCGGGAACTCCGCCTGCCGCCCCGAGCGCGGCGGCCACTCCATGGTGAAGGTGCCGGGGCTGAAGCCGCTCAGGTCCGGGTCCCCGGGCAGCGCCCAGGCCGTGACGACCTTGCCGTTCTTCTGCACGACCTCGCCGAGCGGTACGGCCTCCCCGTCGGGCGGCGCGAGGCCCAGCTCCTCCTGGAACTCCCGCCGGGCCGCCTCCCACGGGGGCTCGCCCGCCTCGTACTCGCCCTTGGGGGCGGTCCAGGCGCCGGCCTCCTTCTTCGCCCACAGCGGGCCGCCCATATGGCCGAGCAGCACTTCGAGCCCGTCGCCGGTGCGCCGGTACACCAGCAGTCCCGCGCTGCGTCTCGTCGTACGCACCGTCACGGTGTGACCTCCGGGTGGGCGGCGAGCAGGGCCTCCACGGTATCGGCCTCGGCGGGGCTCTTGTCCTCGCGGTAGCGGATCACGCGGGCGAAGCGCAGGGTGACGCCGGCCGGGTAGCGGGAGGAGCGCTGGAGGCCGTCGTAGGCGATCTCCACGACGAGTTCGGGGCGCACCCGGACCGTCCAGCCGTCGTCCTCGACCGCCAGTCCCAGCAGCCGCTCGGTCTGCCAGGTCAGCAGCGCGTCCGTCAGGCCCTTGAAGGTCTTGCCGAGCATCGCGAAGCCGCCGTCCGCGGTGCGGGCGCCCAGGTGCAGATTGGACAGCTTGCCGGTGCGTCTGCCGTGGCCCCATTCGGCGGCCAGCACCACCAGGTCGAGGGTGTGCACCGGCTTGACCTTGAGCCAGGCGGCGCCGCGGCGGCCCGCGCTGTAGGGGGCGGTCAGCGACTTCACCACCACGCCCTCATGGCCGCGGGCCAGGGTGTCGGCGAGGAAGCGCCGCGCCGCCGGGATGTCCCCGGGGCCCTCGGCCAGCGTGCGCCGCACCCGCATCGGCTCGGGCACCAGCCGGGCCAGGTGCGCGTGCCGCTCGGCGAAGGGCAGATCGAGCAGATCGCGGTCGTCGGCCGCGAGGACGTCGAAGAAGACGGGGGAGACCGGGACCTGTTCGGCCGCCCGCGCCACATCCGTGCGGGAGCCGACGCGGCCCGCGGTCTCCTGGAAGGACCGGGGCCGTCCGGCCGCGTCGAAGGAGATCACCTCGCCGTCCAGGATGAACCGGTCGCCGCTCAACTCCAGTGCGGCGGAGGCCACTTCGGGCAGCCGGGCGGTGATGTCGTCCAGGGTGCGGGTGTGCACGCGGACCGTGTCGCCGTCCCGGTGCACCTGCACCCGGATGCCGTCCAGCTTCTCCTCCACCGCGCACGCGCCCAGCTTCTGAACGGCCTCGGCGACGGAAGCCGCGCTGTGCGCCAGCATCGGCAGCACGGGCCGGCCGACGGTGAGCCGGAACCGGCCGAGCGCCTCGGGCCCCTCGCCCAGCAGGGCCTCGGCGACGGTCTGGAGCGAGCCGGACAGCATCACCGCCCGGCGTACGTCCCCCGCCACCGCGCCGGTCGCCCGGGCGAGGCCCTCCACCGCGACGGCGTCCAGGGCGCCCTGGCGGACCTCGCCGGTGAGCAGGCCGAGGAGGAAGCGCTGCTCGGCCTCGGTGGCCGCGCCCAGCAGAGCGCCGACGAGCCGGGCCCGCTCGGCCTGGGAACCGGCCCCGGAGACCCGGCCCAGCTCGGTGAGGGCCGCGTCGACCTCGCGGACGGTGAGCGTGGCCTCGGCCGCCGCCGGCACCCGCCGCCCCAGCACCTTCCAGCCGACCCCGAGCCGCCCCTGCGGCAGCCGCCCGGCCAGATACGGGATGACGACCGGCACGTCCTCCGCCTCCGCCTCCCTGAACAACTCGGCGAGCAACGCGACCTTCCGCGACCTGGCCGCCGTCGCCGCCACCTCCCCCGAGACCTCCGCGAGCCGACTGAGCAACATGCCCCCAGGGTGCCGCAGGGCTCCGCCGGACGCGCGGTGTGGGTGCGCTTCGTTGTCCGGTGCGGGTCCGTTGTGGCTGGTCGCGCAGTTCCCCGCGCCCCTTCGGGGCGCACCTGCGCGGGTCTTCGAATTTGCGGGATTGACAACTCGGCATGCCGAATCTGCAATGTCTGTATGAGTACCGACGATGTCCTGGCCGAGGTGGGCCCCCGGCTGCGCCGGATCCGCAAGGAGCGGGAGGTGACCCTGGCCGCGCTCTCCCAGGCCACCGGCATCTCCGTGAGCACGCTCTCCCGCCTGGAGTCCGGCCTGCGCAGACCCAGCCTGGAGCTGCTGCTGCCGATCGCCCAGGCCCACCAGGTCCCGCTGGACGAACTGGTCGGCGCGCCGCCCGTCGGCGACCCCCGGGTGCGCGCCGAGCCGGTGCGGCGGCACGGCCGTACGTTCTGGCCGCTGACCCGCCAGCCCGGTGGCCTCCAGGCGTACAAGGTCCTCGAACCCCCGCGCACGGGGGAGCCGGATCCGCGCACCCATGAGGGGTACGAGTGGCTCTACGTGCTGTCCGGGCGGCTGCGGCTGGTGCTCGGCGAGCATGACGTGGTGCTGGCGGCGGGGGAGGCGGCCGAGTTCGACACCCGGGTCCCGCACTGGTTCGGGTCCGCGGGGGAGGGCCCGGTGGAGTTTCTGAGCCTGTTCGGACCCCAGGGGGAGCGGATGCATGTGCGGGCGCGCCCCGCGGCGCGCGCATGAGCCTTTCGGGGGGTGTTCCCTGATAGGCAAGCGACCGCTTAGTATGCGGACGGATCCGGTCGGACGATGCGGTCGCGTGGAGGCCCCGTATGCAGGCATGGCAGGTGCACGAGAACGGTGAGCCGAGCGAGGTGATGCGCCTCACCGAGACCGGGCGGCCCGTCCCGGGCGACGGCCAGGTGCTGCTGCGGGTGCGGGCGGCCAACGTCAACTTCCCCGACGCGCTGCTGTGCCGGGGGCAGTACCAGGTGCGGCCGCCGCTGCCGTTCACCCCGGGCGTGGAGATCTGCGGTGAGACCGAGGACGGCCGCCGGGTGCTCGCCACTCCCGCGCTGCCCTACGGCGGCTTCGCCGAGTACGCCCTCGCGGACGCCGCCGCCCTGCTGCCCGCGCCCGGGGCGCTGGACGACGCGGAGGCCGCCGCGCTGCACATCGGCTACCAGACCGGCTGGTTCGGGCTGCACCGCCGGGCCCGGCTCGAAGCGGGCGAGACCCTGCTGGTGCATGCCGCGGCCGGTGGCGTCGGCAGCGCGGCCGTGCAGCTCGGCAAGGCGGCCGGGGCCACCGTGATCGGCGTGGTCGGCGGCGCCGAGAAGGCCGCGGTCGCCCGGGAGCTGGGCTGCGACCTGGTCGTGGACCGGCGGGCCGAGGACGTCATCGCCACCGTGAAGGCGGCCACCGGTGGGCGCGGCGCGGATGTGATCTACGACCCCGTCGGCGGCGAGGCCTACGCGCAGTCCGCCAAGCTGGTCGCCTTCGAGGGCCGGATCGTGGTCGTCGGCTTCGCCAGCGGCACCATCCCGAACCCGGCGCTCAACCACGCCCTGGTGAAGAACTACGCGGTCCTGGGCCTCCATTGGGGCCTGTACAACACCAAGAACCCCAAGCTGGTCCAGCACTGCCACGAGCAGCTGACCGAGCTGGCCGCGCGCGGCGCGATCAAGCCGCTGGTGAGCGAGCGGGTGCCGCTGGCCGGGGCGGCGGCGGCCGTGCAGAAGGTGGCGGACGGCCGCAGCACCGGCCGGATCGCCGTGACGACGGAGGGGGCGGCGTGAGCGGCGCCGGTCAACTGCGGGACCTTACCCGGGAGTTCCTCGCCGCGCACCCGCCCGGGCGGACCGAGCGGCTGGACTTCCTGCGCGCCCGCTTCGACGCGGGCCTCGCCTGGGTGCACTACCCCGAGGGGCTGGGCGGCCTCGGCGCGCCGCGCTCCCTCCAGGCCGTGGTGGACGCCGAGCTGGCGGCGGCGGGCGCCCCCGACAACGACCCCCGGCGGATCGGCATCGGCCTCGGCATGGCCGCCCCGACGATCCTCCAGTACGGCACCGAGGAGCAGAAGCGCCGGCTGCTGCGGCCGCTGTGGACGGGCGAGGAGGTCTGGTGCCAGCTGTTCAGCGAGCCCGGCGCCGGCTCCGACCTGGCCGCGCTCGGCACCCGGGCCGTCCGGGAGGGCGAGGACTGGGTGGTCAACGGGCAGAAGGTGTGGACCTCCAGCGCCCATCTCGCCCGCTGGGCCATCCTGATCGCCCGCACCGACCCGGCCGTGCCCAAGCACCAGGGCATCACCTACTTCGTGTGCGACATGACCGATCCCGGCGTCGAGGTCCGGCCGCTGCGGCAGATCACCGGTGAGGCCGAGTTCAACGAGGTGTTCCTCACCGATGTCCGCATCCCCGACAGCCGTCGCCTCGGCGCGGTCGGCGAGGGCTGGCGGGTCGCGCAGACCACGCTCAACAACGAACGCGTCGCCATCGGCGGCATGCGGCTGCCCCGTGAGGGCGGCATGATCGGCCCGGTGTCGAAGACCTGGCGGGAGCGCCCGGAGCTGCGCACCCACGATCTGCACCAGCGGCTGCTGAAGCTCTGGGTGGAGGCCGAGGTCGCCCGGCTCACCGGCGAACGCCTGCGCCAGCAGCTCACCGTCGGGCAGCCGGGACCCGAGGGCGCCGGCATGAAGCTCGCCTTCGCCCGCCTCAACCAGGAGATCAGCGGCCTGGAGGTGGAACTCCGGGGCGAACAGGGCCTGTTGTACGACGACTGGACCATGCGCCGCCCGGAGCTGGTGGACTTCACCGGACGGGACGCCGGATACCGCTATCTGCGGGCCAAGGGCAACAGCATCGAGGGCGGGACCAGCGAGGTCCTGCTGAACATCGTCGCCGAACGCGTCCTCGGGCTGCCCGCCGAGCCCCGCACCGACAAGGACGTCGCCTGGAAGGACCTGGCCCGATGACCGACCTGCTGTACTCGGAGGAGGAAGAGGCGCTGCGGGCGGCCGTACGGGACCTGCTCACCGACCACTGCGCCCCGGCCGAGGTCATCGCCCGCACCGAGTCGGCGGCCCCGCACGACCTCGCCCTGTGGACGTCCCTCGCGCAGGGCATGGGCCTGGCCGGGCTGCTGATCCCCGAGTCGCTCGGCGGTCAGGGCGCCGGCCACCGCGAAGCCGCCGTCGTCCTGGAGGAGTTGGGCCGGGCGGTCGCCCCGGTGCCGTACCTCACCAGCGCGGTGGTGGCCACCGAGGCCCTGCTCGGCTGCGGTGACGGGGAACTGCTGGGCAAGCTCGCGACCGGGCGCACCATCGGCGTGCTCGCCGTCGGGCTGCACCTCGCCCCGGGCGCCGCGGTGCCCGTCGTACGGCTCGAAGGCGGCACCCTGCACGGCGAGTTGACCGGGATCGCGGACGCGGCCGTCGCGGATGTGCTGCTTGTCCCGGCCGACGACGGCGGGCTGTACGCGGTGGCCGCCGACGCCGTCACCCGCACGCCCCAGGTCTCCCTGGACCTCACCCGGCCGCTCGCCACCGTCACCCTCGACGGGGCGCCCGGCCGCCGCCTCGGCGACGCGGAGCCCGCCGTACGACGGGCCCTGCGGGCCGCCGCCGGGCTGCTCGCCTCCGAGCAACTGGGCCTCGCCGACTGGGCGTTGACGGAGACGGTGCGGTATCTGAAGGAGCGCAAGCAGTTCAACCGGCCGGTCGGCGGGTTCCAGGCGCTCAAGCACCGGCTCGCCCAGCTGTGGCTGGAGGTGGTGAGCCTGCGGGCCGCCGCCCGCGCCGCCGCCGACGCGCTGGCCACCGGCGAGGACACCGACATCACGGTGGCCGTCGCCCAGGCGTACGCCGCCCCCGTCGCCGTGCGCGCCGCCGAGGAGGCGCTCCAGCTGCACGGCGGGATCGGCATGACCTGGGAGCACCCCGTGCACCTGTGCCTGAAGCGGGCCAAGGCCGACTCCCTCGCCCACGGCACCGCGGGCGCCCACCGCGAGGCCCTGGCCGAACTGGTCGAGCTGCGGGCCCCTTAGCGCCGCATCAGGGCTGTAACGCCTGAAACATCACACGATCGGAGGACATGTCAGCTGCCCGGTGGAACCCTCCGCTACGCCACACTTGCGGCCGAACGCCGCTCATGGGCGTGGCGGAGGAGGTTCCCGATGGCGATTTCCATCTCTGTGGTGCTGCTGCTCCTGATCCTGGCCGTGATCTTCATGCGCAACGGTTCGCTGAAGGTCTCCCACGCCTTGGTCTGCATGATGCTCGGCTTCTATCTGGCGTGTTCGAGCATGGCGCCGACCATTCACAACGGGCTCGACGCGACGGCCGCGCTGGTGAGCAGCCTGCGGCCCTGAGCCGGTCAGCCCCTGGCGAAGACGCCGACCCCGTTCGCCACGGGCCGTTCGGCGCCGCCGCTCGGATGGTTGCGGACCGTCACGGCGGCCGCCCCGGCGTCCCGGGTGACCATCTCGGTGGAGCCGCCGCCGTCCAGGTTGAACGCGTCGGTGGCGCCCAACGACCGCATGGCGGTGGCCTCTTCGGCGACCGTCAGGCCGGACCGGTAGGCGACGGCGCCGTCCAGGGCCAGGATCAGCAGCCGCCGGCCGCCGTCGTCGAAGCCCACCACGGTGCGCACCGCCGAGGTGGTGTCGTTCAGCCCGGCGAGCGGCACGCCGTCGCGCAGTACCGGGAAGCCGCCGAGCGCGAAGGCGTAGGCGACCCGGGAGTCCGCCGCGGCCAGCCGGTGGGTCACGGACACCGCGTCCCCGACGGCGAGTGCGCGCAACCGCCGGGCGCCCTCCTCGCGGCCCAGCAGGACCGTGGTGCCCGCCGGGATCGCGCCGCCGCCCGGGGCGTCGGCGACGGAGACCACCCAGCCACCGCGCACCGTCACCTCGTACGTCTCGGCGCCGCACCCCGCCCCCCGGTCCGTGTCGGTGCCGCAGACCGCGCGCTCGCGCGAGGCGTCACCCCAGTCGGAGGTGTAGGCGCCGACCGAATTCTCCGGCAGCGCGTACTGGTTGAGGCCCTTCAGCGGCAGCCTGCCCGCCGGGGTGGTGACCGAGCCGGTCAGGGTGAGGCGGTCCAGGCGGGCCCGGTGGTCGGTGCCCACGCCGAGGACGTCCTCGGTGTCCGTGCCCGGCGGCAGCGCGGGTCCGAAGCGCTGGCCGTCCGGCACCGCCGCCTTGAGGACCCGGCCGCTCGCCACGGCCGGGCCGACGCTCGCCCCGGTGGGGTCCACGCCCGGGTGCTGGGTCTCGGTGATGTCGAAGAAGTCCCCGTTGACGCCCGCGACCGCCCTGGCCGCGTTCGCCATCTGGGACACCGTGGCCCGGGCGGCCACCGCGCCCGGACGCAGCAGACCGACGCGCACCCGCGGATCGCCGAGGTCGACCGTGAGCAGATGGGCGTGCGTGGTGCCCGCGGCCGCGGGGAGGTCGAACTGCCGGTAGGTGACGCCCGGCGCGATGGCGGTGCCCGCCGAGGCGGCACCGGCCGGCGCCGCCCCCGCGAGGGCCGCGCCGGCCAGCACGCCGAACGCCGTGACAACCGTGAGAACCGCTCTGCCCGCCGCCGAACGCCTACGACGTCTGGTCACCGTGCCCCCTGATGTCTCGTCAACTGTCCCTGTCTCCAGGGGCAGTGCACCAGACCGGGGCGGCCGACGGGCGGACTAGGCGTCGACTACGCGAGAACGGGTGAGAAAACGCACCCCCTCGGGTGCCTCCAGGGAGAATCCGCTGCCCCGGCCCGGGACCACGTCCACGATGAGCCGGGTGTGGCTCCAGACCTCGTACTGGCTGCGCGACATCCAGAAGGTGACCGGCTCCGCCACGCCCGGCACGGCCAGTTCGGCGAGCAGCACGTCGGAGCCGCCGGTGCGGAACTCGCCGTCCGGGTAGCACATGGGCGCGCTGCCGTCGCAGCAGCCGCCGGACTGATGGAACATCAGCGGTCCGTGCCGGGCGTGCAGCAGGCGCACCAGTTCCTGGGCGCGCTCGGTGAGTTGCACGCGCGGGACTTCCTCTTCCATGGCACCGTCCTGGCAACCGGGGCGTCCGACCCGGCCAGTGTCACGGATGCTCCGGGCGCCGTCCAGAGCGCGCGCCCGTGCGTGTCAGCAGCGCGTAGGCGGCGGCGGACACCACGAGGCCCGCGGGGAGGGCGAGGTCCACCCCGCCGAGGGCGGTGGCCAGCGGGCCGGTGTAGACCGTGTCGACGCACAGCGCGGCGGCGGCCACACCCAGGCAGAGGGCCAGCGCGCCACGCCAGTTGACCCCGCCGGTGAACCAGAAGGGCCCGGCCGGGCTCTCGTCGGTGAGCGCGGGGCCGTCGTAGCGGTTGCGGCGCAGCAGGATGTCGACGGCGTACACGGCCGTGCTCGGGCCGAGCAGGACCACGGTCAGCTGGAGCACATCGCCCACCGTGTCCAGGAAGTTCGAGACCAGCAGCGCGTACAGGGTGAGCGAGACGGACACCGTGCCGTCGATCAGGACGCTGACCTGGCGACGGATGCGCAGGCCGACGGCCTGGAGGGCGAGACCGGCGCTGTAGGCGGTCAGCGCGTTCAGGGCGATGGTGCCGAGGACCAGCGCGAGCAGGAACACCGGCCGGAACCAGGCGGGCAGCAGCGGCTGGAGGGAGGATTCCGGGTCGTTCATGTCGACGGCGGTCGCGGCACAGGCGCCGAGCCCGCACACCGCCACGCTCGGCAGGAACCCGCCGAACGCCGTCCAGCCGGCCACCGCCCGGGCCGGGGTCGCGCGCGGCAGATAGCGGGAGAAGTCGGCGCTGGTGGTGTACGACAGGGGGCCCGAGGCGATCAGGGCGACACCGGCGAGGACCGTCGCCCACAGCGCGGTGCCGGTCAGCGGGTGCTCCGGGACGTACCCGAAGTCCGTGTGCCGCAGCACCACGACCGCGAGGACCGCGAACACGGCCGTCAGGGCGAGGGTGATCGGCAGATAGAGGCGGACGATCGCGGCATGGCCCCAGACGCTGATGGCGAGGGTGAGCGCGGCGATGAGCACCACCACGAGCGCCTTCACCGCCGTGTTCACCGGCAGCCCGGTGTCGCCCACCAGGGAGAAGGCGGCGGTGGCCGCGGCGGCCAGGTTGAGCGCGAAGTAGCAGACGGAGATCAGCCAGCCGGTCACCGCGTTGTTGACCCGGTTGCCGCGCACCCCGTACAGCGTCCGGGTGATGACCTCGCTCGGCGCGCCGGCCGCCGGACCTGGCACCGCGAGCAGCCCGGTGAGCAGCCAGAACAGATTGCCCACGACGATCACCGCGAGCGCCTGCCACAGGCTCAGGCCCGTCAGCACCAGCGCCCCGCCCACCACCAGGCTCAGATAGTTGACGTTGGCGGCGGCCCACACCGCGAACAACTCCCGCGGCCTGCCCCGGCGTTCGGAGTCCGGTATGTGGTCGATGCCGTGCGACTCCATGCCGCCGGAGCCCCGGGACGCGGGGGCGGTCTCCTCGGCGGACATGGTCCGCGCGTCGGGACTCGGGTCGGGGAGCGTGGACGCCATGGGGCCCTCCGTGAGCGGCGGTGAGGGAGGCCGGTCGCTTATTGGGCGGGCGACCAGTTGCTTATTGGTCGGTCACTCAATAGCATCGCCGTCATGTCGTCAAGCGTTCAGCGCAAACGAATCCGCAAGGACCCGGCCGCCCGGCGGGCCGAGATCGTGGACACGGCCGCCGCGATCGCCCTGGCCGAGGGCCTCGAATGCATCACCCTGCGCCGGATCGCCGAGGAACTGGCGGTGCGGCCGGGGCTGATCAGCCACTACTTCCCCTCGGCCGAGGAGCTGGTGGCGGAGGCGTTCGGCAGCGCGGCCACCGGGGAACTGGACCGCCTGCTGCCCCCCAAGCCGCACGACGCCCGCCCCGTCGAGCGGCTGGCCCGCTTCCTCGACCACACCTCGGGGGAGGCGTACGACGCGATCAGCCGGCTCTGGCTCAACGCCCGCCACCTCAGCCGCTACCGGCCCCCGCTGCGCGACCGTCTCGCCCTCCAGGAGGCCGACTGGCGCGGCCGCCTCGAAGGGCTGGTCCAGGACGGCGTGGCCGCCGGTGAGTTCCGTACCGAGAACCCGCTCGCGGTCGCGCTCCAGATCCTCGTCGTCCTCGACGGGCTCAGCGTCGACGTCAACACCGTCAGCCCCGAACTCCCGGCCGCCGTACACCGGATGGCGCACCGCACGGCCGAGCGTGAACTCGGCTTGGACGAGGGCGAGTTGGAGCGCCCCGCAGCCACCGGCTGACGCCCCCCGACTGTCTCGAAGCCCGACGTCCTGAAGCCCGACGTCCTGAAGCCCGACGTCCTGAAGCCCGACGTCCTGAAGTCCGCAGCGTGAAGGAGCCCCCGTGCCCGCCGATCTCGTCCTGCTCTCCGCCCGGCTGCTCGACCCGGCCACCGGCGGCCTCCTGCCGCACACCGCGCTCGCCGCGCGGGACGGGCGCATCGTGCTGCTCGGCGACGACCGGGAGGCCCGCGCGCTCGCCGGACCCCGCAGCACCGTGCTGGACCTGCGCGGCGCGGTGATCGTGCCGGGCCTGACCGACGGGCATCTGCACCCGGTCTCCGGCGCCGAGCGCACCATGGGCGTCGACCTCTCCGGCTGCCGCGACCTGGCCGCCGTACGCGACGCGCTCGCCGGGGCCGCCCGGGAACTGCCGCCGGGCGCCTGGCTGCGCGGCTGGGGCCTCGACCCCAACTCCTTCGGCGGCGCCCCGGTCGGACACGCGGCCCTCGCCCCCGTGCTCGACGGCGTCCCCGCCCTCCTCGACCTCTTCGACGGCCACTCGCTGCTCGCCAGCGAACGCGCCCTGGAACTGGCGGGCATCGACGGGCCGCGCACCTTCGCCCAGGGCTCGGAGATCGTGTGCGACGCCGCGGGCCGGCCCACCGGACTGC
The DNA here is from genome assembly GCF_049222185.1 of Streptomyces sp. LaBMicrA B280. NCBI lineage: Bacteria > Bacillati > Actinomycetota > Actinomycetes > Kitasatosporales > Streptomycetaceae > Streptomyces > Streptomyces sp. LaBMicrA B280. The sequence goes on from NZ_JBMJCT010000009.1 coordinate 170,530, forward strand.
TCCTGGAGGACGCCGCCTGCGAGGCCGCCGAGGCCGCCGCGCCCAAGCCGACCGAGGCCCAGATACGGGCGCGGACCGCCGAGGTGCTGCGCGCCATGGCCGCGGCCGGACTCACCGGCGGGCACGCCATGGACGGCACCGGCCTCGACGTCTACGCCGCCCTGGAGGCCGAGGACGCGCTGCCCCTGCGGCTGCGGGTCCACCCCTGGTGCCGCCCGGAGACCGACGACGACGCCCTCGCCGAACTGATCCGGCTCCAGGGCACCGGCGGCGCGCTGTGGCGGGTGACCGGCGTGAAGCTGTTCATGGACGGCACCATCGACAACGGCACCGCCTGGCTGGAGGACCCCGACCGGCACGGCGAGTCCGCCCGCGCCTTCTGGCCCGACCCGTCGCGCTACACCCGGGTGATCGCCGCCCTGCACCGCGCCGGGGTGCCCACCGCCACCCACGCCATCGGTGACGCGGCCGTACGGCATGTGCTGGACTCCGTGGCGAAGGCGCGGGCCGAGCACCCGGGCGGCCCCCGGCACCGCGTCGAGCACATCGAGACCGTGCCGGACGACACCGTACGGCGGTTCGCGCCGCTCGGGGTCGCCGCGTCCATGCAGCCCACGCACTGCTGCGAGTTCACCCGCGCCGACCACACCGACAACTGGTCGCGGCGGCTCGGCGAGGAGCGGGCGGCGCGGGCGTTCCGCTGCCGTGATCTGTGGGCGGCCGGGGCGACGGTGGTGCTCGGCTCCGACTGGCCCATCGCGCCGTACCCGCCGCTCCAGGTCATGGCCGGCGCCCGGCACCGCCGCCCCGCCGACCTCTCCCTGCCGCCGCACGGCCCCGAGCAGGCCCTCACCGGGCTCCAGGCGCTGCGGGCGATGACCATGAACGCCGCCTGGGTCGCGGGGGAGGAGGAGCACGCGGGGCGGCTCGCCGTCGGGTACCGCGCCGACCTCACGGTGCTCGGGGAGGACCCCCTGGCCGTGGCCGACACCGAGCTGGCGGGGGTGCCGGTGGTGCTCACGGTGGTGGCGGGGCGGGTGCGGCATCGGGGGGCGGGGCTGTAGGCGGGGCGGGGCCGTCGGGGCGTCGGGGGACACCGGCTCACTGGTCGCGCTGCTCCGACGGGTCGCGTTGCTTTGACGGGTCGCGCCGCTCGGGCTCCTCCTGGTGTCCCGGCTCGGTGTGCCGCTCCCGCCGCCTCCTGCGGGCCTCCACCAGCAGCGGCAGCATGGACAGGACGACCACCGCCGCGACCAGCAGCAACAGATAGTCGTCCACCGCGGGGACCGAGGCGCCGAGGGTGAACCCCGCGAGCACCAGGGTCTGCGACCAGAGCACCCCGCCCACCGTCTGCCAGAGGGTGAACGGCCGCGCGGGCACCCCGAGCGCCCCCGCCACCGGATGCAGCACCGTGCGCAGCAGCGGCACGAACCGGCCGATCACCAGCGCCTTTCCGTAGCCGTACCGGGCCAGCAGGCCCTCGGCGCGGGCCGCCACGCCCTTCACCCGGCGGCTGGAGGTGCGCGCGAGCAGCGCCCGGCCGCCGTGCCGTCCGATCAGATAGCCGACCTGGCCCCCCGCCACCGCGCCGATCGCCGCGCACAGCAGCACCTGCCACAGCGCGAGCCGCGCCGGCTGCCCGGCGCTGCCCGCGCACAGCACACCGGCCGGGAACAGCAGCGTGTCCCCGGGCAGGAAGAAGCCGAAGACCAGCAGCCCCGACTCCGCGAAGATCACCGCCAGCACCCCGAGCGCGCCGAAGGCGGCCAGCACCGAGGCGCTGTCCAACGGGTTGACGGCGATCACCGGCCACGCCTCCTGGCCTTTTCGCAGGGCTCCTCGCTCACCAGCATCCTGCGCGGGCAAGATTCGCGCGCGCGTGAAGGACCGGTACGGACACAACTGCCGGGGCGGACCGACATCCGCCGGTCACCCGTCGTACACCCCGCCGTACACCCCACCGAGGCAGCGTGTCCCCATGACGCACCGCCCGATCTCCTCCGTCGACGCGCTCCTGGGCCTGCTGGCCGGGTGCGCCGGCGTCTGGGACACCCCGGACCGCTCCGGCGACCCGGTGGACATCCTCGACCACGGCCTCCAGGTCGCCGCCCTGCTGGCCGCGAGCCGTCCCGACGACGAGGAGGCGCAGGCGGCCGGGCTCGTCCATGACCTCGGCCACCACCTGGTGCCCGGCGACGAGGCCGGACACGGCGCCCACGCCGCGACCGCCGTCGAGGGCCTGCTCGGGCCGCGCGTCGCCCGCCTGGTCGCCCTGCACATTCCGGCCAAACGCTATCTCGCCGCCACCGACCCGGCGCTCGCGCTGTCCCCGGAGAGCGCCCGCACCCTCGGCTGCCAGGGCGGCCCCATGAGCCCGGCGGAGGCGGCCGCCTTCGAGACCGGACCGGACTTCGCGGCGGCTCTCGCGCTGCGCCGCGCCGACGACGCAGGGAAGGTCGTCGGCCTGCGGGTACGGCCCCTGGAGAGCTGGCGGCCGGTCCTTGAGCGCGTCGCCGCCGGCCATGCCCGTGCGGAGTCCGGCGGATGCTGATGTGCTCATGGTGGGACGGTAGGGGCGTCCCCCTTTAAGGTGAGTCCTGTGGTGGATTGGTTTCAGCCGTTTCGCCAGTCGACGGTCGACGCCGTCGAACACGGCCCCGGCACCCCAGCCCCGGAAGAGGCCCCCGTGCCCGCGGGCCCGGCCGCGCTGCGCGCGGTGGCGGCCACGATCGGCACGACCCTCGACGAGGACACGACCTGCGCGGAGCTGACCCGCGCCGCCGTCGCCCAGGTGGGCGGCGCCGCGGCCGTGCTGCGCTGGGGCCGCGAGGCGGGCGTCGGCTACGAGGCGGTCGGCGCGGGTCGCCGCGGCCGCCCGGGTCGCCGCCGACCCGGACGAGGACCTGACCGTCGCCGCCGAACCCGGCGACGAGCACACCGCGCTCTGCGTGCCGCTGGCCACCGGCGGCCGCCACTACGGCGTGCTGGTCTGCGCCCGCGACAGCGCGCCCTGCACGGCGGCCGAGGCGGAGTTCCTGCGCTTCCTCACCGAGCGCGCCGCCTCCCACATCCGGCACGCCCGCGAGCACGACGCGGTCAGCAGCATCATCGGCAAGCTCCAGCGCGCCCTGCTGGCCGAGCCCGGCCGCCCGCACCCCAATCTGGACGTCGCCATCCGCTATCTGCCCGTCGGGCACAGCGCGCTGGTCGGCGGGGACTGGTGCGAGACCGTACGGCTGCACTTCGGCCGCACCCTGCTGGTCGTCGGCGATGTCATGGGGCACGGTCTGGAGGCCGCCGTGGACATGACCGCCTACCGTTCCTCGCTGCGCTACATCGCCTCCGCCGACCTGCCCCCGCACCGGGTGCTGCGCCAGCTGGACGACATGGCCTCGGAAGAACCCGAACGCAGGCCCGCCACCTGCCTGCTCGCCCAGATCGACCCCAACCGGGGCCTGGTGACACTGGCCAGCGCCGGGCACCTGCCGCCGTTCGTGATCGGCGCGGACGGCCGGGCCACCCCGCTGCCGGTGCCGGTCGGACCGCCGCTCGGCACCGGGCTCGGCGGCTATGAGCCGGCCACCTTCCGGATGGCGCCGGGACAGACCCTGATCCTGTTCACCGACGGTCTGGTCGAGCGGCGCGGCGAGGACATCGACCGCTCCCTGGACCGGCTCGGAGCCATCGACTTCGGGACCTCGTCGGGCCTCGACGACATCCTCGACACCGTTGTCACCCGGCTCGACGCCCGCCACACCGAGGACGACGTCGCCGCCCTGGCCGCCCGGCTGCGACCGCGGTCCGGACCGCAGCCGGGCTGAGACCTGAACTCCGCCGATCCCGGGCGGGGTTCAGCTCCGCTGGAAGAACTCCACCTCCGCGACCGCGACATGACGGCCCGCCGTCAGCCCCGTGACCGAGTGCAGCACCAGGCGCACCCGCACCACGTCGCTGATCCCGGTGGGCACCGTCTGGTGACCCGCCTTGTCGCTCAGCGAGACGGACTTGCGGTGCACCGTGCCGTCCGAGGACGTGACCTCCATGTCCATCTGGAGCGCGCGGGCCTCGGTCGCGTACTGCTGCGGCGCGTCCGAGGCGCCGTTGGTGATGATGAGATCCACCATCCGGAACGGCTTGCCGAAGGTGTACGTCACCGAGGCACCCGGCCCCGGCGCACCCCAATAGCGGTTGCTGAGGCCGTCCGTGGTGTTCGTCGCCGGATGCCCGGGCACGGCCGCGCTCGCCGTGACCCGGGTCGCGGTGACGGGCTTGGTGCCGCCGAGCTTGTCCCGGGTGTCCTCGAACAGGGCGCGCCCGGCGGGCAGCAGCAGGAACCCGCCCACGCACAGCGCGATCACCACCAGCAGGATCACCAGCACCCGCACCCACCGCCCGGACCCCGCCCGCACCCGGCGCCGGAACGGCCATATCGTCCGCCACCACGGCAGCGGCGCGGGCGCCGCCTGGGGGTTCAGCGGGGTGGCACAGCGGCGGCAGAACTTGCGCCCCGGCGGATTCGGCGTCCCGCACGCGGGGCACGGCGGTCCGGCCACCTCCTCCCGTTGCTCCACCGGCCGTACGACGGGCCGCTGCGCGACCGGCTTCCCGGGCAGCACCGGAGCGGGCTGCCGGGCCTCCGCCTCGGCGGGCTCGGGAGCGCGGGGCGCCCGGGGGGCCGGGGACGCGGCGGGCGTACGGGGCGGCGGTGCGGTGGGGCGTGGGGGAGTGGGCGGCGGGGTGGGAGTGGCGGTGGGCGTGGGAGAGCCGGACGGTGTGGGAGACGTGGATGGTGTGGGAGACGTGGATGGTGAGGGGGCGGTGCGTGGTTCCGGAGCGGTCGGGGGTGCCGGAGCGGCGGACGAGGGGGGAGGGGTCGACGGGGCGGGCGGCGTGCGGGGCGGCGTGGTCGCCGTCGGCTCGGGGCGCGTGCGCGGTGCCGGGGGCGCGGTGGGTGCGCTGTGCGCCGCGGGGGCTCCAAAATCGCCGGACGCGGTGGGTGCCGTACGGGGTACCGGCGGAGCCTGGACGGGCCGGGCTTCGGCGTCGGTACGCGTCGTACGACGTTCCTCCGCACGCCCTGCCGTACGCGACTCCTCCGCACGGGGCCGGGTGTCGGCGGCCGACGGCCCCGAACTCGCCCCGGGCGCGGCGGAATCCGTCGCCGAGGGGGCCGAACTCGCCTCGGTCTCCGGGGCGTTGTCCTCCTCGGGCGTCCGCGCGCTCGGGGCGGCGGGCCTTTCCGAGGACCACCCCAGATACGCACCGCAGTTGCCGCAGAAGTCGTCGTCGGGGCCGTTGGACGCCCCGCACGCGGGACAGGCGCGCATGACGTCACCTCCCTTCGTCGGCGGGCGGTCCGGACAGGATCTCGACCCGGCAGGGGACATGGACGGGACAGTGGGCGCGGACGATCTCGCGGACGCGGTCGGCGTCCACCACCGGCTCCCGGCCCGGCCACACCCGGACCAGCACCTCACCGGACGGTGCCGGCGGCAGCGGGGTGCCCGGCGTCCGGGACCACACCGCGCCGCCGTCGCCCAGCACATCGGCCTCCACCCCGAGGGTGAGCCGCAGCCGCTCCACGAGACCGCGCCGGGTGCCGCGCCAGCGGTGCAGCTCGACCGCCCGTACCACCGCCTCGCGGCGCAGCCCCTCCGGCCACTGCTCGTCGTCGGCGGCGCCCACCCATGAGGCGAGCCAGGCCACGAAGTCGGCCGGGGCGACCCGCGGGTCGAGATAGGCGGACAGATTGTCCAGGGTGGAGAACACCGGGGCGAGGACGGTGTCCAGGCCCGCGGTGAACCGCTGCGCGAAGTCGTCGTCGGCGTACAGCGCGGGCAGCAGCCCGCCGATCGGATGACGGCTCGGCAGACCGGGAACGGCGGCCCGGCTCATGGACGGGCCTCCGGCTCGATGGGCTGCACGACGACCTGGTGCTGGTAGGAGAAGATCAGCGCGCCCGGACCGACGTCGATGCGGTCCACCGGCGCGCCGCGCCGCCCGGTGATCGGGTCGGCGGCGAACAGCCGGATCTCCTCCACCAGCGCGTTGCCGGTGGCCCGTTGGAGCACGCCGAACACCTCGCCGTACTGCACCGGACGGCCGAACGGCCAGCCGGTGCCGTCCGGGCCGCCGCGCAGCGGGTTGAGATAGCGGAACAGGGCGGCCAGCGCCGCGTCCCGCACCCGGTCGGTGTCGGCGGGCGCGGTCGCGAGCCGGGCGACCACGGTGACGCCCTGGTAGACCGGCGGCTCCACCACCAACCGGGTGCCGATCAGCCGCCGTTCGTCCAGGCTCTCGGTGATCGCGGTCAGTACCTGGTCCGAGGGGATGAGCTGTTCGAAGCGGAGCCGGTCGTCGCCCTCGTCGGCGACCGCGTCCGGCACCACGAGCACCCGCACCGCGCCCGCCCCGGCCCCGGCGTCCGTGACGGGCAGGCAGCGCACCCGGCGCACCGAGGGCGCCGCCTGCCGGGCGATGATCTCGTGGTCCTCGGCGGTGACCGCCCGCTCCTGCATGCGCAGCGCGTCCGGGGCACGCAGCTTGGCGTTGGCGACGGTCTCCCCGTCCACGCCGCCGCGCGCCGCCTCCCGGTTGACGACCCGCGCGATGTACGGCACCGAGCTGCGCAGCACCGAGATCGCGCCCCGGGCCACATTGCCGGCCGGGCCGCCGCCGGTGCGGTAGCGGGACACCCGGATGTGGGCGCCCTTCTCCGGCACCGCGCCGCACAGCCGCAGCGTGCCGTCCGGTTCGCGCAGCGCCGGCGGGAAGCTGAACTCGCCGGTGGTGGCGTCCACCCGGACATGCCGGTCGCCGGGGCCCGAGCGGCCGAAGTGCTCGACCACCTCCCAGCGCTGCCAGCCGTCGGCCGAGGAGACCTCCACCAGCGGCGGGCCGCCGTCCAGCAGAACGGGCGGGCGGCCGAGCCGGAACGTCTGGCCCGCGACCCCCTCCGAGGTGCCGAGCGGTACGTCGGTGACGGTCTCGGCGTGCTCGACCGGGGTGGTGCCGCCGACCGTGAACACCGATGCCTCACGCACCGTCGGGGACTCCGAGTAGAACGGCTGGCCCGGCTCCGCCTCGGTGACCCGGCAGCGCAGCCAGCCCGCCCGGGTGCCGCCGATCACGGACGCCGTGTGCTCGCCGGGCACGTACACGATCACCTCGCCGGGCCGGTTCAGACCGCCCGTGGTGTCCGAGCCGGTCTCGCACAGCCGCCAGCGGCCGCCGTCCCACGCCTCCCACACCAGCGGCGGCTGCCGCGGGTCCACGCCGACGCCCTCCACCCGGCTGTCCAGCCGCACCGCCACGATGCACCGGGGCACCGCCGTGGGCAGCCCGAACAGCAGCGCGTCACCCGGCTGCGGGGCCGCCTGGAAGCAGCGCACGTCACGGCCCTCGGCGAGCTCCCGGGTCCGGTCGGTCTGCTCACCGCCCCGGGGCGCCGCCACCAGGCGGGTCAACTCGCTGGGCACGATGCGCAGTTCGTCCTTGGTGGCGAACACCACGGGCTCCTCGGCCTCGCCGTCCGCCGTGGTCACCTCGGTGCCCGCGGGCAGCGTCACCGCGTCCTGCTGCGGCGCCGACAGCCAGAAGTCGACCTCGGCCCCGGCCGCCGCGGGCGGGAACAGCCGGATGCCCAACAGGTCCAGGAACGCCGTGTAGTTCTTGTCCGGCACCCGGTTCAGCCGGTACAGCAGCTGGTCCACGATGTACGCGAACGTCTCGATCAGGGTCACGCCCGGGTCGGAGACGTTGTGATCGGTCCACTCCGGGGCGCGCTGCTGCACATAGCGCTTCGCCTCGTCGACGAGCTGCTGGAAGCGCCGGTCGTCCAGATTGGGGGAGGGCAGGGCCATCAGTCCGCGACCGCTTCCTCGGCCCCCTCCTCGGAGGGGATCGTGTAGAAGGGAAACACCAGGTTGCGCCGGTCGTTGGTGGAACGGATCGTGTAGCGCACATCGATGTAGAGGGTGCCGTCGTCGACGGCGTCGAAGGCGACGACCACCTCGTCCACGCCGATCCGCGGCTCCCAGCGCTCCAGCGCCTCGCGCACCTGCTGGGCGATCCGGCCCGCGGTGGCGCCGTCGCCGGGCGCGAACACGTAGTCGTGGATGCCGCAGCCGAACTCGGGCCGCATCGGCCGCTCACCGGGCGCGGTGCCGAGGACCAGCCGAATGGCCTCCTCGATCTCCCGCTCCCGCTCCACCAGCGCGATACCGCCGGTCGGGCCGACGCGCAGCGGGAACGCCCAGCCCCGGCCGATGAACCGCTCGCTCATCACAGGCCCCCGATCTGCACGTTCAGGGCGCCGAGCAGGATGTTCGCGCCGCACGCGGACTTGTCGCCCGCCCGCGCGGCCGGCAGCCCGCCGATCAGGACCAGGCCCGAGGTCAGCGAGGCCGGGTTGGGCACGATCACATTGCCGGGGCCGAGGGCCGCGTGCGGGGGGATCGGGCAGGTGTGCAGGCTGCCCACCACGGCGGCGGGCTTGCCGCCGATCAGTACCCGGGCCACCGTCGCGGCGGCGCCGGGCGGCGGGGTGGCGACCACCCCGCCGTGGCTGGTGGAATCGCCGGTGCGGGCTGCGCCGGGCATGTGGGGCTCCTCCTGGGAAGTGTCTGGGGCTGGCGGGTCAGTTGATGCGGACGAGGTCGGCCTTCAGCACCCCCAGCAGACCGCCGTCGAGCGTGAGGTCGGTCTGCCCGGAGACGGTCGCCGAACGGCCGGACATCTTCACCGAGTTGGTGCCGTCGATGTCCACGGAGGCGCCCTTCACACTGACCTTGCCGGTGCCCGCGTCGAGGGTGATGCCGTGCTCGTCCAGGCGTACCGAGGTCAGCGCCCGGCGCCCGCCGGCCGCGTACACGGTCAGTGTGATCCGGTCGTTGCGGTCGTCGAGCAGCACCTCCATGCGCTCGTCCCCGGTGCGCAGCCGTACTCCGGAGGGGCCCGACCGGGGGTCCAGCAGCTCCACCCGGTGCCCCGAACGGGACACGATGGAGCGGCGGTTGACCTTTCCGCTGGTCCCGTCGATCAGCGGCACGTCGTGCTTGGACGGGGTGTCCACGCCGTTGTACAGACCGCCGATGACGTACGGGCTGTCCAGCAGGCCCTGTTCGAAGCCGACCAGCACCTCGTCGTTGACCTCGGGGCTGACCACGCCCCCGCCGCCCTTGCCGCCCCACTGCACCGTGCGCACCCAGTCGGACACGTATGTGTCGTCCAGCCAGGGGAACTTGAGCCGCACCGCGCCGTTCTGCGCGCCGCCCGGCTCCCGTACGTCCGTCACCACGCCGATGGCCAGGCCCGGGATGCGCGGGCCCCGGCCGGGCGCGTTGGCGCCGGTGGCCAGGCCCGCAAGGGAGCGGTCCGGGCTGGTGCTGACCCACACCGTGGTCCGGTAGCCGCCGTGCGGATCCAGGCTGTGGTGCACGGCGGTCGCCGTGTACCGGCCGGAGAAGGCGGGCCCCACATTGCCGAGCGCCACCGGCACCCCGGCCCGCAGCCGCGGACTGCCCTCCACCACCACTTCCAACTCACCGAAAGCTGAGGCCACTTGGGCGGAGATCGCCGTCGCGGCCGCCGTCGTCTCGGCCTGCGTACGGTACGGGGTGTCGGTCACCGTCAGCTTGGCGCTCGCCCCGAACGCGGACGCCAGCGACGGGGAGAGCCCCGGCTGCACCGTCGTGCTGGTCACCGACGGCTGCCGCGCGACCAGCGGTGTCTTGGTGGTGACGTCCCAGCCGCGCACCTCCACCTGGGACGCGCCGTCCGCGCCCGACAGGGCGGCCCGCAGCGCCAGCAGATTGCGGCCGTACTCCAGCACCATCGGGCTCTGCGTCGCCGGCGTCGACGGCGCGGGCGCCCCCGACGCCGGCTCGGGCCGGGTGAACTGGAGCACCCCCTTGTCGTCCACCCGCACCTGCGCACCGCTCTCGCCCGCCAGATACTGGAGGAAGTCCCAGTCGGAGACGTTGGCCTGCGACAACTGCTTGTAGGTGACCGGCGCGGCCTCCACCTTCCCCACCGGCAGCCCCGCACCCGCGGCCACCTTGCGCACGATCGCGGCGGCCGTCATGTTCCGGTACGCCACCACCTTCCGGCCGCGCTGGAGCCGGTGCGCCTTGGAGTAGGCGCGCACCACCGTGAACGAGCCGGTGCCGTCCCGGTCGATCTCCACCGCCGTGACCTCGCCGCCGAACAACTGCTCGCGGGCCTGCCCGGCGACCGTCACCACCGACACCTTCAGCGGTGTGCCGAGCGTGATGCCGGTCGACTTCAGGAACTCGTTGTCGGGGTCGCGATAGGTGAGCACCGCCGTGTCCGGCAGCCCCACGTTCTCGTCCACCACACAACTCACCAGCTGCGCCGCCCAGATCTGCGGCAGCTCACCGGGCGCCTCCACGACGGGGTCCGCCGCGAACGACCGGCCGCCCCGCGCCTCGGGTGTCGTCACCGCTCCTCCTCACCGCCCGCGTCCCCGAGCGCCGGCACCACCAGTTCGGTGCCGGGCGACAGGTCCATCGGGTCGTCGATCCCGTTCGCCTCGGCGATCACCCGCCAGGCCGTAGCGTCGCCGTACTCCCGCCAGGCCAGCAGCGCCAGGCTGTCCCCGGCCACGATCGTGTGCGTGCTGCGGGCGGTGCGCGCGCCCGAGGTGGGGTTCTGCCCCGCCGGGTCGACGCTCGCCTCCTCCACGGAGAGCGAACAGGTCGCCCGCAGCGGCTTGCCGTCCACGTCGAACAGCGTGTACGTCACCGAGAGCCCCGACATCACCCCGTCGAACGAGGTGGTGCGGGCCGTACCCCACTCGAACCGCACCCAGGGGCTCGCGGGCTTCTTGCGGGCGAGGCTCGCCGGTGTCGGCACGCATGCCTTCATCAGCTTCTCCACCGCCTGCTCGACCGAGTCGTCGTGCGTCGACGTCGCGTCGAGGAAGACATCCAGGCTCAGCTCCCGCGGCCCGCTGCCCACGAACTCCGGCAGCGCCGACTGCCCGGCCATCCGCGAGGGGGTGCGCCGCCAGGTGGTGGACTTGCGCAGTTGCAGGGTGGACGGGTTGAACTGGAGATCGAGTTGCGCGATCGTCCCGCCGGGTTTCGCGCCGACCGCCGAAGGGGGTTCCTTCAGGGTCAGTTGGGCCCGGGCACGGCTGGTGCGGGCGGCGGAGGACATACCGGGAACTCCTTTCGTACGGATCGAGGTGAGAGAGCGGGCAGTCGGGCGGGGTCAGGAGGGGCGCAGGCCCTCGTGGGCGATCTCCAGCGTCTCCAGCGCCGCCTGCGAGTTGGCCGGGTCGAACGACGGCCCCTCCCAGCGCACCGGCACGATGCCGAGCACCTGCCAGCTGATGATCCGCGACAGATCCGGTTTCAGCGCCACGATCTCCCCGTCCTTGGGCTCCACCCGGCGCAGCGTCTGGTCGAGCCAGCGGCTGATCTTCATCGTGTCGGCGGTGACCGGCCGGGTCAGCGTGATGTTGGACCAGGTGACCCGGCCCGGCAGCTGCCAGGTGAAACCGTTGTTGCCGCCCTCCGCGTAACTCTCCATCTCCACCTGCGCGCCCATGCCTGAACACGTGTGAAAGGCACCCAGATCATTGCCGCCGATCTGGAGCCGGAAGAACACGCTCGTCGCGAAGATGTTGTCCGTCATCCGTGGGCCATCCGTTCCATGTCCGCTAGCGCCGTCCGTCGTAGGGGCGTCCGGCGCGTTCCCGTCCCCGCCGCATGTCGGCCCGCAGCAGCCGGGCCAACGGGTCCAGCAGCCGCCGCGCCAGGTCCTCCAGATCGACACCCGGGTCCTGCGGCGCGGCCTCCTTCTTGTCGGCCGCCGTGCCCGAGGCCGGGAAGGACGCCGGGGCGGAGGCCGACCGCGGACGAGTGCGCGCGGCCTTTGCGGCGGACCCCTCCTTCGCGTCCCGCTGGACGACATCGACCTGAACGCCGCCCGGAACCACCGGAGTCGGCTCGACCGGCCGGGTCATCCGCACCACGGGTACGGGGAGCCCGCCGGGCGGCGTGAGCGACGCCGGGGACGGCGACGCCTGGAGCGGGGGAGCCTGCGCCTCGGTCAGGGGCAGGGCGGCCCCACCGGCACCCGCCCGCTGGACGGGGGTGTCCGGGCGTACGACGGGAGGTTTTGAGCGGGTCGAGACGGCCCGCTGGACCGGGGGTGCCCCGGGGGCGGCCGGTCGCGCCGCTTCCGGGGTGGGCTCACGGCGCCAGGAAGCCGCCACGACCGGGGGCTTGGCGGGAGCGCCGGGGGAGTCGGCGTGCGGCGGGCGCGGCATGCCCTCCGGCGCACGGGTGTTGAGGGTGAGGGGGCGGGCGGAGAGAAGCGAGCGGGCGGTGGTGCGCCCGGCCCGCCGGGGCTCGGCGAGGGCACGGGCCACGACGACCGGGCGGGCGCTGTTCACACGCCGCCCAGGCGTCGGGGACCCGGTGGTCACCGCGCGCTGTACGGCACCGGGGGCGTCCGTGGCCGAGGGGCCCGGCTGTGCCACGGCCCGGTTCACCAGGGGAGTGGCCGGTGCGGGTTCCCCGGACGGCGTCGAAGTGGGCGTCGGGGCAGGAGAGTTGACCACGGACGCGGGCTTCTCGGTGGCTGCCGTCCCCAGGAGGGGTGCCATGGCGGCCCGCAGCGCCTCCTGCCCCGCCGCCACCCGCTGGACGTAGGGCTGGGCCGGACGGCCACCGGCATCGACCGGCCCGCGCGGGGCGGCGGTCGGCGGCAGCGAGGAGAGGGGCGCGCCCAGACCGCCACGGGAACGGGCTCCGGCCGGGCCGGTCCGCTGCTCGGTACGGCGGGACGGCGCGGGCCCTCCGGCGAGGGGCCGGGCCGCGTCGTCGGCGTGGTCGGGGCGCCGGGCCGCGTGGCGGCGTCCGTCTGGCGTTGTACGACGGGCAGCACCGGGCCGGGCGTCGGCTCGGCGGCGGCCGGCCGGGGAGCAGTTGCGGGACGTTCCTTTTCGGCGGGCCCGGAAGCGTCCACCTGACGCCGCGCCGCCGACAGCAGCGGCTTGGCGGGCGTCTCGGTGCCGGGAGCCTCCGCCTGACGCTGCACGACGGGCAGCACCGGCCCGCTCGCGGCGCGGAGTTCGCCCCCGGCCGGGGCCGGGGCGTCCGCCCGGTGCTGTGCTCCGGGGAGCAACGGCTTGGCCGTCGGCCGGGCGGACTCGGAGGCGTCCGCCGTGCGCTGGAGGACGGACGTCTCGGGCCCGGAGCCCGGCCGGGTGTCGGCGGGGGTGGCGTCCGCGGCGTCCGACTGGCGCTGTACGACGGGCAGCACGAGCCCCGCCGGGGGCTGGGCTTCGGCCGTACCGGAAGCCCCGGAAGCCCCGGAAGCCCCGGGAGCACCGGAAACCCCGGAAGCACCGGTGATCGGCGAACCGGGCGCGGCCGGACGCCCGTTCCCGGCCGACCCCGGAGTGTCCACCAGGCGCTGCACCTCGGGGAGCAGCGGCCCGGAGGGCGCGGGAGTGACATCCCGGGAGGGCCTTTGCGGCTCGGCGGCGGGGGGTTCGTGCCCCGTGGAGACGGGGGCCTCCGCCTGACGCTGTACGACCGGCAGCCCCGGGTCGGCCGACGGCTGGACCTCGGCGGCGCGGGGGGCCGCGGGTGCCTTGTCGGCAGCGGTGTCCACGTGCCGCTGGACCTCGGGAAGCAGCGGCCCGGACGCCGCCCGGGTGTCGGCCGGACGGGAAACGGCGCCGTCCGCCCGGCGCTGCACGGCAGGGGCCTGCGCACCGGTGTCCGTCCCCGTCCGTCCGTCGGCCGCGACGACACGCGGCGCCGTGCCGGCTTCCCCGGCGCCGGTCCCGGGAGCATCCACCCGGCGCTGCACGACCGGCAGCACCGGACCGCTCGACGACCGCACATCGGCCGTGCCGGAAGGGGACGGCCCCTCGACGGCCAACGGGGATGCCGTGGGCGGAAGTTCGGCCATCGGCGCACCCAACGAAGCGCGCGCAGGAGCTCGTCCGGGAGCGGAGGCACGCTGAACGGCACCATCGGCACCGGCATCGACACCGGCGACCGGCACCGGTCGTACCGCGGCGACCCGCCGTACCGGCCCGGTCGTCACCCGGCGCGCCACGGTCAACGAGGGGCTCAGCGGTCGCGGTCGTACGGCGCCCGCCGCCCGGCCCGGCTCGGCCGCCGTACCGTGAGGCATGGTTCCGCGCGGCGTGCTTCCGTGCGGCGTGGTCCCGGCACCCGGAGCATTCGGCACCACGGCGACCCGCCGTACCACCGGAAGCTCCGGTCCGGTCGCCCGCCCCGCGCCGTCGGCCACCGCACGTTCCGCACCCGGCGAGGACGAAGCAGCCCCCGACCGCGCGGACTTGGCCGTCGGCCGCCGTACCTCTCCGGCGCCCCGCCCGTCCGCCCGTACCACTCGCTGGACCTGAGCCAGGGCGGAGTCGGCACCGTCGGCCGCCTCCTCGCCGCCGGGCTCCGGCAGCGAACGCAGCAGCAGCGGACCGCCGGAGCCGTACTCCGAGCGCTGGACGGCAGGACGCGTCACACCATGCACCAGGCCCATCGGCGCCGAGGGCAGCAGCCCATGGCCGAGCCCCGAGTCGAAGGCGGGGTTCTGCCAGGAGGTGAGGCCGTCGCGGAAGGTGAGGCCGTCACTGACACCGAGCGGCGCGCGCGCCACGGTCAGCGACGGCGCCGCCACCCGGCGCCAGCCGCCGTCCCAGTCCCCGGGCAGGGAGTTTCCGGGCACGGCCGAAGCGGCCCGCGACGGCTCGGAGCCGGACGGGCCGACGCCGGACGGACCCGACGGGGCCGCCGACGTGCTGTCGGCGGCCCGGTCCTGTCGGCGGCGTACATCCCACCACGCCATGACCTCAACCACCCTCGTTCATACGGGCGTTGATACGAGCGATCTCGCCCACCCACTGGCGGCGCTCCGCATGGGTGAGATCGAGGATCTCCTCGCGCTGCCAGTGGAAGTGATAGGCGATGTACGCGACTTCCTCCCGGAGCCGGGGAAGCGCGTACGTCACGATTCCCCCAGGCGCCCACCCGAGAGGTCGAC
The DNA here is from genome assembly GCF_049222185.1 of Streptomyces sp. LaBMicrA B280. Taxonomy (NCBI): domain Bacteria; kingdom Bacillati; phylum Actinomycetota; class Actinomycetes; order Kitasatosporales; family Streptomycetaceae; genus Streptomyces; species Streptomyces sp. LaBMicrA B280. The sequence goes on from NZ_JBMJCT010000009.1 coordinate 185,581, forward strand.
CTCGAAGCCGCCCTCGCAGTGCGGACAGGTCACCGCCGCGCGGGTGTGACCCTCGCTGTTGACCCGGCGGTAGAAGTCCTGGAGGAAGGCGACGTCGGTGGCGTACATCCGCTCCACGACGCCCGCGTGCACATCGGTGATGGTGCCGAGCCGGGTGATCACCTGGCTCAGCAGCACCACACTGAGGTACGCGGGGTTCTCCTTGACCCGCAGATCGATCTGCGGGCGCAGCTCGTCACGGGCCGTGGCGAGCCGCATCGAACCGCTGCGGTGCAGCGTGCCCGACTCGTCCACGTACCCGCGCGGCAGCTCGAACTCGAACTCGGTGCGCAGCCCGTGGTCGCGCGTGGGCGCGGGGCCGGACGGTGGCGCCGGGGCCTGCGACTGCTCGGGGGCCGCGGCGGGCGCCGTCGCGTCGAGGATCTCCTCCAGGCTGCCCGCCGTCACCGTACGGCGCCTCATTCGACGACGATCTCCTCGAAGACGATGGTGACCGTCTCGGTCGCCGCCGCGGACTCGCCCGCCTTGAGCGAGGGACCCTCCCACCGGGAGGCCCAGCCCTGCATCAGCTGGATCCGGCGCACCGTCTCGCCCTTGGAGTCCTTGATCTCGATGGTCAGGTTCTGCCGGGCGGTGTCGACGGCACCGTTGTTCAGGGTTTCCTTGATCCATTTGGTGAACTCGCTGGACTTGTCGAGTCCCCGGGTGATCGTGATCTCACCCGCCTGCCGGGCGCCCGGCTGCTTGCGGATGATCTGCTTGCCCTCCGAGGTGACCTGCCGTACCTCGACGACCTCTTCCTCGACGGTCAGACCGCTGATCTCCTGGATGGACTCCACCATGTAGCCGCCGAGCTGCACGCCGAAGACATGGGTGGAAAGAGCATCGCCCTCTGCCATGACTGTTTCGTCACCTTTCCTAGACCGACCCGCGGGTCACTGGTCTCACTCGTCGATGAGGCTGGTGCTGTCCGAGAACTGGGCCAGCCGGAAGACCACGAACTCGGCGGGCTTGACCGGTGCGACACCGATCTCACACACGACCCGGCCCTGGTCGATGGACTCCTGCGGGTTGTTGCCGCGGTCGCACTTGACGTAGAACGCCTCCTCGGCGGTACGCCCGAACAGCGCGCCCCGCCGCCATTCCTCGGTGAGGAACGCGGTGACATTGCGCCGGATGCTGGACCACAGCCGGTCGTCGTTCGGCTCGAAGACCACCCACTGGGTGCCCAGCAGGATGGACTCTTCGAGGTAGTTGAACAGCCGGCGCACGTTCAGGTAGCGCCAGGCCGGGTCGGAGGACAGGGTGCGGGCACCCCAGATCCGGATGCCGCGGCCGGGGAACGCCCGTACGCAGTTCACGCCGATCGGGTTCAGCAGGTCCTGCTCGCCCTTGCTCAGGCGCAGTTCCAGGTCGACCGCGCCGCGGATCACCTCGTTGGCGGGCGCCTTGTGCACACCGCGCTCGGCGTCGCTGCGCGCCCACACGCCCGCGATGTGACCGCTCGGCGGGACCGTGGTGTTGCGGCCCGCGGCCGGGTCGAAGACCCGCACCCAGGGGTAGTAGAGGGTGGCGTACCGGGAGTCGTACCCGGCCTCGTCATTGCGCCAGGTGCGCACCTGCTGGGCGTTGAGACCCGGCGGGGTGTCCAGGACGGCCACCCGGTCGCCCATCTGCTCGCAGTGCGAGATCACCGCGAGCTGGACCGTGCGCACGCCCTCGGCGTCGATGTCACCGCGCTGGTAGGCGCCCATCAGGTCCGGGACCGCCACCATGGTGATCTCGTCGATGGCCTCAAGACCGCCGAACCCGGTGCGGGCGGCCGAGTCGCCGACGTACTCGGCGGGGTCGAGCCGGGCCACCTCGCCGGACGCGGGGGCCGCGGGGGCGCCGGGCGTCTCGGGCAGGGCCACCGTCTGCGCGGCCGGCCGCGCCTGGGCGGCGTCGCGCTGCTCGGTGACCTCGATCAGCTTGGAGGTCCGGACCTGGTTGACCACATAGCCCTTGACGTTCTTGCGGGTGGAGACGTCGTAGTTCTCCACCACCTGCTCGCCGCGGCGCACCAGCAGCCGGAAACGGTCCTCAGGGCCCTCGCCCTCCGGGTCGGCGATCTCCACCGACACCCCGGAGACACCGGGCTTGGCCGCGACGAGGAACCCGCCGACCGCCACCGGTGCGGGCGCCTGGGCCTGACGGGGTACCGAACCGCCGGCCGCCGGCGCGGCGGAGTCACGGCCGGAGCCGCCGATCCGGACCACGTAGGCCGCGCCGCCGCCGTTGGCGAAGTAGCCGTACACGGCGTGCGCGAGATAGGTGCCCTCGGTGAATCCGCCGAAGTGCTGGGTGTACTGGTCCCAGTTGGTCACCAGGGTGGGCTCGTGGAAGGGTCCGGTCTGGGCGAAGCCGACGAACGCGGCGACGGCGGTGCCGACCCCTTCGATCGGTCGCGCACCGGACTGCACCTCCTCCACGTACACGCCCGGGGTGAGGTACGTCGGCATACTCGCTCCTTCGTGTGCCAGTGGTGTCACCTGCGTCGATGTCGAGTCTCCGAGGCCGGTGCGGCATGGCGACAGGGGCGCGCGGACCTGGGCGAGGGCAAGCCCACTGCCTTTCCGGGCGCCCGCACCCGGCGCCGCCTTCCCTTTCGGGCAACGCACCCTGTGGGAAAGCCCTGGAAACGGTAAAAACCCCTGGACAGGGGGCGGTTCAGAAGTCCGTCAGCATGTCCCGTGTCCACGCCCCGAACTCGCTCTCCAGGACCAGCCGGCCGAGCTTGCGGTACTCCTGGGCGACCGCCGTCATCAACTGCCGCATGCTCAGCGGGAGTCCGGCCTCGGCCGCCAGATACGCGGCCGTCACCGCGCACGCCCGGATGGAGCCACCGGCCAGTTCGAAGCGGTCCGCGCAGAAGCCGAGATCGAGATCGGCGGCGCGCGGCAGCTGCCCGCCCAGGCACCGCTCCCACAGCGCGCGCCGCTGACCGGCGTCCGGCACCGGGAAGTCCGCGATCACATCGAGCCGCCGGGTGAACGCCTCGTCCAGGTTGGCCCGCAGATTGGTGGTCAGTACGGCGATGCCGTCGAAGGACTCCATGCGCTGGAGCAGATACGCCGACTCGATGTTGGCGTGCCGGTCGTGCGCGTCCTTGACCTGCGAGCGCTTGCCGAAGATCGCGTCGGCCTCGTCGAACAGCAGCACCGCGTTGACCGCGGACGCCTCCGTGAAGATCCGCTCCAGGTTCTTCTCGGTCTCGCCGATGTACTTGTCGACCACCGTGGACAGGTCCACCACGTACAGGTCCATGCCCAGATCGGCCGCGACCACCTCGGCGGACATCGTCTTGCCGGTGCCGGACTCCCCGGCGAACAGCGCGATCACGCCCCGCCCCCGGCCGCCGCCCGGCCGCATCCGCCACTGCCCGAGCACCTGTTCGCGATGCCGGGCGCGCACCGCCAGCTCCCGCAGTCTGCGGTGGGTCGGCGGGGGCAGCACCAGATCGTCCCAGCCGACGGCCGGTTCCACCCGGCGGGCCAGCCGCGCGAGCCCCGCCCCGTTCTGCGCCCGTACGGCGGCCCGCAGATCGTCGGGCCGCACCGCGCGGTCGGCCAGCGCGGCCGTGCGCCGCCGAAGCCGAGTTCACCACCCAGCCCCAGGAGGTCTGACCATGCCGTTCGTCCCGGTTCTCCGCTCCAGCCGGTGCGCGGCGACCGCCGAGGCGAGGGTCTCTGCTTCGGCCGGATCGATGCCGTCGGAACCGGCCCGTTCGAGCGCGTGCCGCCAGCGGGTGGCCTGGCGATCGGGGGAGGGCGGGGCCACCGGGAGGACCACCGGGGTGTCGGCGGCCCAGGCCGGGTCCCAGCCGTCCGTGCCGTACAGGAACAGCGGCAGCCCGCGCAGCGCGGCGCACAGGTCCCTGGTGACACGGTCGCGTCGAGCCGGTTCGGGGGGCAGCGCCTCCAGCGGGCCGAGGACGACGCCCGCCCCGGACAGCCGGGCCTCCAGGGCCGCCACCCGGGCGAGCGCGGGCACCTCGGCGGAGTGCCGGGCGAGCGCCGCCGCGTCCAGCACCAGCGGCCG